>CALYOC010000053.1 GCA_945227095.1 uncultured Clostridia bacterium | reverse complement strand
GATATGGGCGTTGTTATGACGAAGGGAATTGTACTGAGTCTGTTGACTGTTTTCCTGCTTCTGCCCGGACTGTTGGTAATCTGCGACAAGCAGATTGTAGCAGGCGAGCACAAATCCTTTAATGTCAACTTCAATAAATTCGCCAAGTTTCAATACAAACTTCGCTTTATTATCCCCGTGCTGGCAATCCTGATTGTAATACCCAGCGTGTTCGCGGCAAACAACAACACCTTCACATACGGCGTAAACGCCTCTCAGGGTGAAAAGAGCACCGCTATTGTAAACCTAAAAGAAGTTGAAAAAGTGTTCGGAACACAAGAGCAGTTGGCGCTGCTTGTACCCGCCGACGATGAAAAGGAGCTGGAGCTTTCGAACAAGCTTCTCGCCATTTCCGGAAAGCAAATATCAATGGTTAACTCCTACCAACTGATAAAGCAAAGCGGATTTACCGAGATACTTCCCGAATCCTTTATCGCACAGTTCAAAGGTCGCAACGGATATGACCGAATAATACTGACTCTCAATGTTCCCGAAGAGGGAGAGCAGACAAAGAAGCTGCTCAAAAAAATCGAGGATACAACAAAATCGGTTTACTCAAACGAAAAATACTATCTGCTCGGCAACACCGCAGCCGCAATCGATATGGAGCAATCGACAAACGAGGATTTCAACAAAATTTCCCTGATTTCCTTGGGAGTAGTTGCCGCAGTTATCTTCATATCCTATCAATCACTGCTTATCCCTGTAATGCTGATAACGATTATCGAGAGCGGAATATTCGTAAATATGGCTGTCCCCTATCTGATGCACGAACCGGTAATATTTATAGGATATATGATAATAAGCAATATACTGCTCGGTGCGACGATAGATTACGGAATTATAATGACCTCGAACTATTTAGAGGCACGAATAATACTAAACAAAAAAGAGGCGCTCACACAAGCTCTCAACCGCTCATTTAAACCATTGCTAATCTCCGCCGGTATATTTACGGTGGGCGGACTTGTAATAGGTCTGTGTATGAATTCATCCGCAGTACGAATGCTCGGTATGTCAATAATGAGAGGCGGAATATGCTCCTTTGCAATGACTGTTTTCGTACTCCCGGCATTCCTTGTACTGTTCGACAAGCCGGTCAACTCCTGGCGATCGCTGCTGTTTAAAAAGAACAGACAAAAGGCAAAGGAAAACCATATGAAATCAAAAGCAGAAAAAAAGGCAAAAAAGGAACAGGCGTTAAATAAATAACACAAGAAGGGATGTGTTTATCACATCCCTTCTTGTATATTGACATTTGATTTACTTATTACTGCTTTTGCGCCTTTTTCCAGCAGCTGTGACACATAGCGGTGTATAGCTCATTTCCGCCGAGTTTTATCCTATCACCGTGAGTGACTATCTTTCCGTTTTCGTCCGTTCTCGCGTTAATTATCGCCTTCCTGCCGCATTCGCAGATTGATTTGACCTCGGCAATCTTATCCGCCAATTCAAAAAGCCTTGCACTGGCAGGAAAGAGCTTTGCCTTAAAGTCCGTCCGAAGTCCGTAGCAAATGACGGGAACCTCACATTCATCGACTATTCGGCGCATATCGTCAATTTGCCGCTCGGTAAAGAAATGACATTCATCGGCTATGATAACATCAATTTTATTACTCATACGGCTTTCAAATTCGTCCCACAGGCTTGTGCCGGAATAAATTATGTCCGCCTTTTGCTCCAAGCCTATTCTCGATTTCAAAATGTCGGCGCCGTCCCTTGTATCTATTCCCGGCTTGATGAGCCAAACGCGCATACCGCGTTCCTCATAATTAAACTTTGTAATAAGAGCCTGCGCCGATTTCGACGAACCCATAGCTCCGTATTTAAAATAAAGCTTTGCCATAATTACAAGCACTTCCTCTGCTGAAGTAATTTTACGCGAATATGTTAGCACTTGCAAGCCGTAAAGTCAAGCCAAATAATCGGGGCAAAAATTAGACAAAATAACTAAAATTGCCGTTTTAAAATCATATTGACAAAAATTATCATTGTGAATATAATATATATACAATAAAAAACTTCGAGGCGAGGTGAAATTCCTCACCGGTAGTAATGGCGCAAGCCTGAGCCTACAACGGATATTCTCATATCCCTGATTTGGTGCAATTCCAAAGCCGACGGTAAAGTCCGGATGAAAGAAGAAAATGATAAATCCTGTTTTCAGGTCAATTTCCGCCGACGAAACTATCGCCGAGCGGTTATTTTTTACCATTTTCTCCTAAATTAACCTCAAAAGTAAAGGAGAAAGAGATGAAACAAACAAAACAATTTAAGAAGACACGACTTATTGTCGGAGTAGGTATGCTGACCGCCGTTGCGGTGGCACTTCAATACATTGAAATTCCGATTCCGATAATGCCAAGCTTTATCAAGCTCGATTTTTCCGACCTGCCGGAGCTCATAGGCGCGTTTGCGTACGGCCCGGTGGCGGGAGTTCTGATTGCGCTGATTAAAAACCTAATACATATGGCAGTCAGCCAAAGCGGATTTGTCGGAGAGCTGTCAAACTTTATACTCGGTGCGGCTTTCTCGCTCACGGCAGGTCTCATTTATATGAAACACAAGACAAAGAAAATCGCACTTATCGCGGCAATTTCCGGCGCCGCGGCTATGGCAATCGTCAGCCTTCCGATAAACTATTTTATAATCTATCCCCTCTACTACTCCGTTTTGAAATTTCCGGAGCAAGCGGTATTGGGATTATACAAGGCTTTACTCCCCGGAGTGAAAAGTATATTCCAAGCACTTTGTATATTCAATATACCGTTTACTTTTGTAAAGGGACTGTTATGCGCAGGAATTACAATGCTCATTTACAAGCCGCTTTCAAAAGTTTTAAAGGGCAACCCGGAAAGCAAATAAAAATAAAAGGCAACGAGCAGAGATTATTAAACTAAATCTCTGCTCGTTTTATTATTTGCAAATGCTTTTTATATGCCTGCTTTTTTCTTCAAAATTTCAACCTTGTCAAGTACCTCCCATTTGACGGACAGGTCCTCTCTACCGACATGACCGTAGGAAGCAAGTTGTCTGTAAATCGGCTTTCTCAACTCATAATAGTCAATAATCGCCGCCGGCCTTAAATCGAACACCTCGTTTACGATATCGGCGAGAACATCGTCGGCAAGAACGCCTGTACCGAAGGTGTCAACCATTACCGATACAGGTCTTGCTATACCTATAGCATACGCAATCTCTACTTCACACCTCTTGGCAAGCCCTGCCGCTACAATATTTTTAGCGACATGCCTTGCCGCGTACGCCGCCGACCTGTCAACCTTTGTCGGGTCCTTTCCGCTGAATGCACCGCCGCCGTGACGAGCATATCCGCCGTATGTATCGACAATAATCTTACGCCCCGTGAGTCCGCTGTCCCCCTCCGGTCCGCCTGTTACAAAGCGTCCTGTCGGATTTACATATATTTTAGTATGGTTGTCAAGTAAATGCTCGTCGATAACCGGTGTTATAACATACTTGATAACATCTTTTCTTATCTGCTCAAGTTCGACTTCCGGGCTGTGCTGTGTCGATACTACAACCGTATCAACTCTTACAGGCTCGTTGTTTTCATCATACTCAACCGTTACCTGACTCTTGCCGTCGGGCCGTAGGTAGGTCAAGGTGCCGTCCTTTCTCACCTGTTCAAGTCTCTTGGAAAGCTTGTGAGCAAGGGAAATCGGAAGCGGCATATACTCCGCTGTTTCGTCGCACGCGTAGCCGAACATCATTCCCTGGTCGCCTGCGCCGTTTAAATTGTAATCATCATCTTCTCCGCCCTTGAGTTCAAACGATTTATCAACGCCCATAGCTATGTCCGGACTTTGCTTATCAAGTGCTGTCAAAACCGCGCAGGAGTTTCCGTCAAATCCCATATCCCCGCTATTGTATCCGATATCACAGATAATGCTTCTCGCTATCTTCGGTATATCCACATTGGCAGTAGTCGATATTTCTCCCATAATCAGAACCTGACCCGTAGTACAGGTTGTCTCGCACGCAACACGAGCCTGTGGGTCCTGCTCCAATATAGCGTCAAGAATTCCGTCGGAAATTTGGTCGCAAACCTTGTCCGGGTGTCCTTGTGTAACTGATTCAGATGTAAAAAGATGTCTTGCCATAATAATTCTCCTTTAAATTGTCCTTGCCGATAAAAAAATAAAACACGCAAATTCCTGCGTGTTCATGAGCACAAACCTCATTTCTCAGATACAATATCCGCAGGATTTGGCACCTTGCAAAATGCAGGTTGCCGGGCTTCACAGGGCCAGTCCCTCCACCGCTCTTAATAAGATTTTATATTGTAAACTAATTTTAACGCGAAAACACCTATTTGTCAATACGAAATTGCAACTATTTAAACTTTCTCCGACAAAGCTCGACACAGTCTGCTATTAGCAACAGATTAAGTAAATTGCATAATAAAAAATCCCTCGGTCTGCGCTTGCAGCCGAGGGATAAATTAAGTTTCAATTACTTACATAATGTATGAGATAAAACCGAGTCCGCCATTGACGCTTGCCATAAGAGGAGCAAGAATCAAGGATATAACCGTCATAAGTTTAATCAAGATGTTGATTGAAGGACCTGATGTATCCTTGAACGGATCGCCTACTGTATCACCGACAACCGCGGCCTTGTGGGCGGGAGAACCCTTGCCGCCGTGTACGCCGGACTCAACATATTTCTTAGCATTATCCCAAGCGCCGCCGGAGTTTGACATAAAGATTGCCATAAGTACACCGGTTACAAGTGCGCCCGCAAGCATTCCGCCCAACGCTTCCGCACCGAGGATAAATCCGACGGCAACGGGAACTACAACCGCGAGAACACCGGGAACAACCATCTCTTTGAGGGCTGCCTTTGTGGAAATGGAAACACAGGATTTGTAATCGGGCTTAGTGGTTCCCTCCATAATGCCCTTATTCTCTCTAAACTGACGGCGAACTTCTTCAATCATTTTTGAAGCGGCTTTACCGACAGAGCCCATTGTCAAAGCGGAGAAGATGAACGGAAGCATACCGCCGATGAACAATCCGACTACTACAAGGGGCTTGAGCGAGTCAATGCTGCTGATGCCCGCGGCATTGGCGAAGGAAACAAAGAGTGCCAAGGCTGTCAAAGCGGCAGAGCCGATTGCAAAGCCTTTACCCATAGCGGCTGTTGTATTACCAACGGAGTCAAGCTTGTCGGTTGTCTCGCGAACATGCTCCTCCAAACCGCTCATTTCTGCAATACCGCCCGCGTTATCTGCAATAGGTCCATATGCATCTACTGCGATTGTCATACCGGCAGTTGAGTTCATTCCGACCGCCGTAAGGGCAATTCCGTACAGATCGAAGACCGCATTTGAGATGATGATTGCCAAAGCGATAAGAATAATCGGGAATACAGTTGACTTCATTCCTACTGCAATACCGGCGATAATATTTGTCGCGGAGCCTGTTTCGGACTCATCGGCAATCTTCTTAACCGAACGATATTTGTCAGATGTATATACTTCAGTAAGAGTACCGATAAGCACTCCGACGATAAGACCTGCTACAACCGCGGCAAATGCCTTCAGGTTTCCGAAGGTGAACCAGGAGCCAAGTCCGGAAGCGACAATAACCAATGCGCTTGAAACATATGTACCGGTTGTAAGAGCCTTTTGCGGGTCCTTGCCCTCTTTACCTCTTACAAAGAGAGTTCCGACGATTGATGAAAGAATTCCGCAGGCGGCAAGAACTGTCTCTTATACACATCTCCGAGCCCACGAGACAAGAGGCAATCT
>CALYOC010000052.1 GCA_945227095.1 uncultured Clostridia bacterium | reverse complement strand
ACGGCTCAAATTACGGCATTTAGGGATATTTCAAAATAAAACGGGAGCCGTTATTACATACAGCACCCGTTTATGCGTTTTATTTGCAATACTATTTACCAAATCTTTGTGTAAAGCTCCTCGATATCCTGCTTTGTGGGCTTTCGGGGATTGGTAATTGTCGTGGAGTCCTCCAACGCCGCCTGCGCCATATCGGGAATCGCGGCGAAATATTCCTGTTCGGTGCAGCAGCCGATCTCCGAAATGCTGTGCGGCATATCCATCTCGACCATCATAAATCTAATCCAGCTGACCAGTGCGCTTATAGTAGTTATCGTGTTAAAGTTTTGAAGTCCGAGCATTCTTGCTACGGTGACAAATTTTTTAACTTGCTTGGGGTAGTTGTCCTGCGAGCGAGAGCGCTTGTCGATGTTGCTGTTGTACTCGATTATATACGGCAACAAGAGTGCGTTCGCTCTGCCGTGCGGTATGTGGAAAAACGCGCCGAGCTGGTGCGCCATTCCGTGATTGAGTCCGAGATTTGAAGCGTTGAACGCCAAACCGGCAAGACATGAGGCGCAATGCATTTTTGAGCGCGCGTGATAATCGTTGCTGTCAAGGTAGCTGCGAAGCAGAAATGCGCCGACAAATTCAATCGCCTTTTCCGCGAGCGCCGCCGTGAACTCGTTGCTCTCTGTGCTGACATAGCTTTCAAGCGCGTGAGTGAATACGTCCATTCCGGTATCAGCCGTGATGTTCGGCGGAACACTTGTCACAAGGTCGGCGTCCAGAATCGCCTCCTGGGGAAGCATTTCATCGGAAACGAGCGGAATTTTTGTCTTATTCTCCGTATCGGTGACAACGGCAAACGAGGTGACCTCGCTTCCTGTTCCCGATGTGGTAGGTATGGCAATCAAATCAATTTTGTTTTCAAGCTTGCCGGATTTTTCTGCGACGGAGCGAATCGCCTTCGCGCTGTCAATTGCGCTTCCGCCGCCGACGGCTATAATGCACTCCGGCTTGTACTCAATAACCTCGACAACTCCGAGCGTTATCTTTTCAAGCGGAGGGTCGGGAACTACATCGCTGAATATCTTATACTCCAACTCAGCCTTTTGAAGCCTGCGGTCAATGTGATGAATAAGACCGCTGCTCACAACAAAGGGGTCCGCGATAACCAAAACGCGGTTATAGGTCAGCTGCGCGAGCCTGTCGAGCGATTTTTCACCGAAATGAATTTTGACTTTTATATCAAAGCTTTTCATCGTTTCCCTCCAATACAAACTTTTTAACGGTAAATATATCTGTAATCCGATTTTAACACAAAATACCGCAAATTGCTACTTATGACGGCTTTTTTCTTTGCAAAGGGAGTAAAATACCGTTCCGGCTATTACAAGAGCCGCGCCGATAAATGTCTGCAAGCCGGGCAGCCGCTCACCCTTTATTATAATCACCGCAAGCGCGGTGGCAAATACCGGCTCCAAAAGCTTTACGGTGGATATAAAGACAGGGGATTCGTATTTGAGTCCCCAGCTGAACACGGAGTGTCCCAAAAGCGTACAGACGCCGGCGAGGGCAAGTCCTGCCAAAATGTCGCCGCCGGTGACATCAAAAATGCTTTCACCCGCGCACAGACAGGCAATCAGAGCCGTAACGCTCGCCGAGGTATAAACGATAGCGGTATATACTGCCGTCGAAATATCCCTGCGGCAGATATTGCCCAAAACGGTATAAACGGAAACCGATAATCCGGCGAGCAAAGCTAAAATGTTGCCGAGCATACCGAAGCCCTCCGCACCCGACCTTGAAAATGTCAGCACGAGCGCGCCGCCGAGCGCAACCGCAATCGCAATCCATCGCTTAAAACCCTGCCTTGCGCGGAAAAACACGCTCATAATTACCGGCACAAACACCGCCTCCATATCAATCAGGCAGGTGCAAGCTGTAACGCTTGTATATGACAGCGAGGTGAAATAAAGCGCAAAATGCGCGCCCAGAAAAACTCCGCTTAAGACGGACAGAAGCCACTCCTTCCCCGTCATTTTCTTTATCACACCGAAATCCTTTATCAGTGCTATGGGTATCATCGCTATTGCCGAGAATGCCATTCTGTAAAAAGCCATAACAAAGCCCGACGCACTGCTCATAAGCACAAATATCGAGGAAAACGATACGGCTATGACGCCTAATATAACTATAAACTTTTTCATTTCTCCCCCGGTTCAAAAAACAAAAGGCGGGGTGCCGCCGCACCTCGCCGCCGCGCAATTACTCGTCCGTCACCTTGTCGAGCTTCTCAAGTTCGGGCGCATATTTTTCTCGGAGCGTCGAATACACACCCTCGAGCACCTCTCTGTCCTCTACCGGGACAAAGGAGTCATATTCACTGCTGACATTGTCATATTTTAAAATCACAACCTCGTCATCGTCATTTTCAAGCGGCATAAACATAGCATACCTCTCGCCGCGAAACTCGCACGAGTCGATATACTCAATCTCAATTTCATTTCCCGCCTCGTCCTGTAAAACCACTACTTTTTCATTATCGTAATCCACAATATACCTCGCAAGTTGTTTTGATATATCAATTTTACCATATGCGGTCCAATTTGTCCATAATTGCGTTTTAGCGGCTGATATATAAAAACCTCCGAACCTTTTTCGGTTCAGAGGTTACGGTGTTTAATAATAAATGTAGGTTTTAGGCGAGCACATACATTGTAACTGTGCGCCTTCCCCAGGAGATACACTCGGAATATGTGTTCATATACAGGTCAACTATCGTTGAGGAATTATAGACAAAGCCGCCCGTGTCCGCCGCCACGCAGTAGCCGTAGCCGGTTATATAAAGTTTTGTTCCGTAAGGAATCTTTCTGGGGTCAACGGCAACTCTGCCGACTGCCGCGGTCATTCCCGACGCAGTCCTGTTACTTCCGGTCTCGCTGGCGGTGTATGCGGTGGACTGTCCTGTGTATGACCTTCTGTAAGCAACCTTCTTGCCGGCTGAGTCGATAAAATATCCTTTTGAGACCTCATTCGCGGTGTACGAGGAGCTGTATGAAGCCGGCTTTCTGCCGACATTCACAACGCGGTCAGTCGCCTTTTCGATGACCTTTCTGGCGACCGCCTTTTGAGATGTTCTTTTGCCGTCAACATATTTTACTTTATATGTCACTTCCTGCTTTCCGTTTGCGCCGGTTTTAACAATCTTTGTCTTTCCGGCGGCCAGAGAAGTGACCTGTTTTTTGACAGTCTTGTATTTTAAGGTCTCGGTCTTTGTCTCCTGCTTATAGGTAACGCGCATTACGGAAATTTTCGTATCGGACTTTATAACCTTGTCCGGTGACGGAGAAACCTCGTCATCCTTCCCGAGTATGATACCGTTTTCTTCAAGAATCTGCGCTACGGTCTGCCCGTCTGCAAGCGCGTGATACTCTTTGCCGTCCGCAGTTACAGTAACCCTCGGACATCTTTTGATAACTATTTTCATTCCGTCAACAGCCACGCTGTCCTTTTCCGGAGATACCTCGTCCTTTGAAGTTATGTTGTACTCGCCGCTTTCCAAAACATCGGCAACGGTGCGGGCCGCAAGTGATTTTTGAACCGACTTTCCCGATTCCTCAATTACAACATTTATAAATCTCTTAACGCTGATTACACAACTGTCCTGCGCGTCAAACGCACTCGCGTCGATTTCATCTCCCTCGCCCAGGGTCACTCCCGCCTTGGCGAGAATGTCATAGGGCTCCGCGCTGTCGCTGTGAACGGTGATGGTTTTATCTCCGTCGAGCACGGTTGCGACAAAATCGTTTCCGCCGACGGCATAAACAGTAATCGTACTTGCAATTAAAATGACGAAAACAATCGCACTCAATAAAACTTTTCCGGGCGCTGTGCTCAAAAACCTTTTAAATTGTTTTGACTTTTCTATCATAAAATCTCCTGTCTTGAATTGACTTTATAATGGTAATAAATAATTATAAATAATTATATAAAGAACCGGCTTTTTTGCCTGTGATAAGTATTATATGCAGATTACAAAATTATGTCAAATCAGTTACAAGTTTAAATTTGTTGATTTTTCACAATAAAATATGACTTAAACGCACAAAAACCCTTTTTTCGAGCTTTTTAGCCCCTAAAATCGCGTGATTTTTTGTAAAAATTGCAGAAATATAACACATTTATTACAAAATGGTTACAAATTATGGTGTCTTTTTATCACAATTCCTTTATTTTCTCCGATTTTAACAAAAAGAAACGGTGAAATTGTTACAAAAATTACAAAATGTAATTTGTTCCCGTTTTACATTCGTACAGGGGGGACACCCGCTCGCACTCGGCAGGGACCTGCCCCTGTTCGGGCAGATTTTTTTAAACAGAAAAATCGCCCGCCGCACCTTCGTGCCGCGAGCGATTTCATAATTTGAGCTTAATGATTTACGAGTATTTTAACAAATAGTAAAGGACAAATCGGTCAAATTAAACCACGATTCGTATCTAATATATTTTGTCTGTTTCCCCGTCCTGAATTTTCCGCCTTGCGTCGTTTTCGTATTTTTGATAGTTCTCTTTGAGGCTGTTTATACCCTCGTCGATAAACTCCTGCTGGCTCTCGTCCGCCTTATCATAGCTCTCGTAAAAATACAGGTAAGCGTGAGCGGAATCCGCATAGATGCACAGCACATGGTTTTCCAAATCGCCCTCGTGCTGAATCTGCACCTTGTAAAAGCGGAAATTCTTATAGTGCTTATTTACCTTGAAGAAGGTGACTGACGAGGTCGGCGATTTCTTTTTAACCAGCTTTTTAAACTCCTTTTCCACCGTAATATCCGGTTCTGCCGAGGGCTCCCTGTCAATAGTGTTTACACCGTCGGCTGTGACATCGGCGGAGGAAACGGTTGTAGTGATTTTATCCTCACCGGACTTAACTCCGTAATATACGGCGCAGGCGACCAAAGCGGTCAGAATAACCGCCGCAATTATCGAAGAAATTTTTATCAGCCTTTTATCACTTTTTGTTTCCATATCAAATTACTTTTCAATTACTCTTATTTTACAAATCGAATCTACCGCGCCGAGCTTGCCGCTGACATCTCCGGCAAAGCCCATATAGATATATCCGTTCTTGCTCACGGATTTAACCTCGTCGCCTGCCGCGCGGTTTATTTCGTCCTTTGCCTGCTGCTCGGCAAATACCGTTGTGACAGTTCCGGGAATGTCCTTAAGGCAGATGTCAGGCATATTTACGGAGTTTTTAATACAGCCGTACTCCAGGAACAGCCTGAGCTGCTCTGCCGCCATTTTTGCACAGTTCTCCTCGCTTTCGGGAGTGGACGCGCCCAAGTGAGGAAGCGCCGTAACACCGGGCTTGCCGAGAACCTTATCGTCCGGAAAGTCAACCACATATGCCGCGACCTTGCCGCTTTCGAGCGCTTCGACAATATCGTCGGAATTTACAATGGGACCTCTTGCGAAGTTGAGTATTCTCACTCCGTCCTTACAGCCGCTTAAGAATTTCCTGTCAATCATAGACCTTGTGCCGTCATTGAGCGGAACGTGTACGGAAATAAAGTCGCTGTTCGCGCGAATCTCCTCCATGCTGTCTGCCACCCTGACCGACTGTGCGAGAAGCTCGCTGATATTTTTCGGCGCAAACGCGTCGTAACAGATTACATTCATTCCGAGTGCCGCCGCGGCATTTGCCACGAGTCTGCCGATTGCACCCGCTCCGATTATTCCGAGTGTTTTTCCCATTATTTCAGGGCCTGAGAAATTACTTTTTCCCTTTTCGACAAGCTTGCCTACATTCTCACCCTCTCCGGCGAGTGAATCAGCCCATTGCGCGCCCGCCACAACCTTTCGGCAGGAAAGTAAAAGTCCGCATATGACAAGCTCCTTTACCG
>CALYOC010000051.1 GCA_945227095.1 uncultured Clostridia bacterium | reverse complement strand
TAGTGAGGACTGTGCGGCACGGCGGCGGGTAATTCCCCTGTCGGAAAGATTGTCAACCACGGCGAGGAGATATGCTTCCCGTCAGGTATGGAGGAAATGGGACCTGTCACAAGGAAGCTTTATGAAACACTCACCGGAATTCAAATGGGAGAGATTGAAGCTCCTGAGGGCTGGATAAAAACCATCGTCTGATAATAAAGCATATCAAAAGCGAGTGGATTCCACTCGCTTTTTTGCTGTCCGAATATCGTGTTGGGCAATTATTACAAATAGAACTTGCTTTTTTTTCTTATTTATCAATAGAAAATCTTAAAAATATATAATATAATATAAAATGTATAATTATATATTCGTGTAAATTTCGGAGGGTTTATGAAAACTTATTTCAGAAAGGCGTTAAGCTTTATAATGAGCGCGGTAATGGTATTTTCCTGTATCGTATTCAGCACTGTCGGCGCGGGGGCGCAGACGGTGTCTCTCGGCGTGCGTGAAACTGCGAATGACTACACAGCCAACGGCTGTTATGCGTATTTTTCGCTGAGCAAAACAACCTGCGGAATCCTCATCGGCGGCGCGTCGGCAACTTCAATAACCACAAAGCCCGGCCTTTATTTTTACAATAAGGGTTCATACAAAGTCGAGATAACAGCCGTAGCGTGGTATAAGGTTTCAAGCACAGGCTCGCTGACTTCAAGCTCGGTGCTTACGGCGACACTCCCGACCTCTCCTGTTTCGGCGGGAGGCTCGACGAGCATTACTTACAATCTCGGCACAAACCAAACAATAAACGCGGGCGAGGTATATTGCGCGCAGATAACTTATAAAAACGCTCAAACCGACGGCTCAAGTTCTGCAAACTGCCAGGCGTACGTCGGCGTAGGACAGACTCCCACAACGGTTGCTTCATTGAGCGGCACTTCAACTTCAAAGGCGACCGGAGCCGGACTCAACACAAGCGGCACATGGTATCAGGCGCATGCTTCATACACCCTCAGCGGTAAAAATGCTTCGGGCACATGGGGCGGAAGCGACGCGTCCACCACAACAAAGGGCGGCACCGCCACTTCGACAAATACGGGTGCGCTCTATATTCCCTCCGGCACTTCCTATTCCTCTTACTATGTTCAAACTAAAATTGCCGGCGCATATGACAACAAAATCGAAATCTGGTCTGTCAAGGCGACTATTTCGGGCTCGGCGGTTTCCGGAGCGTCGATGTATTATCAGAATACAACCGCCTCGTCGAACACAAGTCTTGCCACAACAAAAACCTTTAATTCCAACAGTGAGAGCACGGCGGCGACATCCGGCACCTCTTACAGCAAGACTACCAATTTCGCTTCAAATTACAGTAACTATTACAGCGACTTCGGCAACTCAGGCTCCGGGGACGGAAAGGCGTATGTAACTCTCAAGCTTTTGGGAAACACCCCTTCTGCCGGTGGAACATACACCCTCAAGCAGGAGTGGACTGTCGGAACATACAAAGGCTTCGGCAACAGGCAGTGGTGTAATAACACATCGACTCTCACCTTATATGTGTATAATAAGACAAATATTTCCACATCTATAAACAATGCCAACAAGCTCGGTTTGAGAAGTTCAGGCTCCTGCACCTCCACAATATCCACAAATCTTAAAAAGGCGCTTTATAACGCTTGCTTGAGCGCGGCGCAGGCACAGGTCACGCAGAGCACACTCGACAGCAATCAAACCGCTCTGGACACTGCGGCGAATGATTATAAGAGTGCGGACAACAGCTATGCACAGTACACGCAGATTGATACAATATATTCGGGCGACTACGGCACAGATGTGATTTACACATACGCTTACACAAACTACACCTCGTCGGCAACGGCGACTCCGTCAAAGAGGACGAGCGGAAACTCGACTTATCTCGGCGGCAATACTTATAACAGATATACAGTAAACACCGCGCAGGCAGTTTCCAAAACATCAAGGTATTACTTTATGATGTACTATTGGACGGTGGATACATCACAGCTGCAAGCGCTTATGGACAGAGTAAGTGCGGATTATGAAAACTCAGCCAAGTACACATCTTCGTCCTATCAGGTTTTCTCGGAGGCATACACTGCGGCACAGGCGGCAATCGATGCGGTCGATAACACCCAAGAGGACATTGACTCGGCACAGAGCGCACTTCAAACTGCGTATAACGGCTTGACCTTTGTTTCGTATGATATCACGGTTCATCATATTCTCAACGGAGTAAATGCCGATTCTGCCGGAGTGATTGATGAATATACACAGGTAGTCAATTCCTCGTTCACAGTCGGAGAACTGGCGGCGGACGACACCTTGCCGACCGCCGGCATATATACTGCGACGGGATGTACCTTTATCCCAGAGTATTATTCCGACTTTGCGGATAAAAGTATTGATATGACTGCGCTTTCCGAGGTCACTCTCAGCGATATATCGGGTGAGGCGCAGGTGAATATCTACTACACCGCCAAGGACGCCGATTACTCCGCGTTTGACGCGGCGGTAGCTTCGAGGAAGAATAATTCATCGGGTGAATATACCGTTTCATCGTTTAATCTGTACGATGCGGCATTTGACAACGCGGTCTCCGATTTTATGAGCGGCTGCTATAATAATTCATTAAAGCTTACCTTTAACAATCAGGGCGTTATTGACGCCGCGGTCGATAGGATAAATCAGTGCGAGAGCCTGCTTCAAGCGGCGTTGACCGATTCGCAGGCTGAGGCTTTTTCGCAGTACAAGAGTGAGTATGCGTCGGTTTTGGACTCTCCGGCGGCATACTGCTTCGGCAAAGAAATTTCCGAGGCCGTAAGCGATTTCGAAATTCTTATTGCCGGCAGAGCCGATGTGACTCAAGCTGACGCGCAGCAGGCGTTTGAAGCATTGCCGACTCCGGCAATCACCGCTCACAATTTCAGCGTGGCTTCGGACGCCCCGGCAGATAATTGTCCCGGTGGAGTTTATTTCCTCTGCTCTAATTGTCCGAATATAGTCAATGCGGTTTCCGACTCTCGGCAGGGCGCCGTACCGGGAGATGAGTTTTTAAAGACCGCTGTTCCGGCTCCGAGCATTTTCTGCGCAGGAAGCTCCGTCAGAACGATAGGTGTCTCGCCGTCGGGTGAGGATATTGAGCAGGGCTTGCGCTTTAATTCTTTTATGGAAATTCCGCAGGGTGCACATATTATCGATTTCGGTATGATATATACCTCCGCTTCACAGCTCTCACTTGAAGACTCGGCGGTGTTCGGAAATCCCTCCGCGCAGAGTGAGGGAAATGACGATACCGTTCCCGCGGCGGTCAAGGAAAATTTAGTCTTTGACTCCGGCGTTGTTCTGGCAGGAGTATCGTATTCAAATTACAAAGCGGTAAATTCCGACGAGAAGTGGAAAAACTTCACCGAGCTCAACAACTTTACGGTTTATGACAGCTCGAAAAACTCTCTGCCGTATGACACTTTGGAGCAGATAAATGCTTCCTCGGACGCCTATTACATCGAGTTTAATCTCGTTGTCACAGGGCTTAACTCTGTCGCTAAAATGTGCAGCAGCCGTGCCGCGAGGGGATATATAACATACACCTTCTGCGGTCAGACCTTCACGGTTTATGATGATTTTGTAAATTCGAGGAATGTCTATTGGGTTGCCGATAAGGCGTACAATTCACCGAGCGAAAGCAGCAGGGCGAAGGATTACTTGCTCAACAATGTGCTTTTAAAGTGCAATCCCGATTATCAGGCAAACTGATAAACCGATTTAATATTCAATTTGCAAGCCGTGTATTCACGGCTTGTTTTTTCGGTTAACAAAAAATTTACATTACAAAATGTAAAAAATACTTGACATTTTGTAATATGAGATGTAATATAAATTACAAGAAAACAAATAATTAAAAAGATTGTGTGTTTTCGGTTGTATTTGATGAACAAAAGCATTCTTGTTATAGAAATTTTCATGATTTTTTCCTTTGCGCAGCCCTGAAATCACCGATTTCAGGGCCGTTGCATCAATTGAGAGGTAAATCCTTTATGAAGAATATCAAAATGAAATTGGCGCGCGTAGCCAAGGATATGTCGCAGGAGCAGCTCGCACTTCAGGTAGGTGCCACCCGGCAGACGATACTTATGATTGAATCGGGAAAATACAATCCTTCTCTGAACCTTTGCAGGCAGATTTGCAGAGCGCTGGGCGTGACATTAAACGATATTTTCTGGGAGGCGGACAACAATGAGTAAAAATGAGAAAAACACATTTGTGACAAGTGACGAGCGCACAAAGCAAAACACGTCAAACGCCGCCCTTATCACGCTTTGTATAATTTGGCTCGGAGTGTTGCTTTACGCGGTGTATAAGGCATTTAAGTACGGTGCGGACACAATCACCGAGGAGCTTGTAATTCTGTTCGGCTCATGCGTTCTGTTCTTATTTTTGCAGGGCAGGCACAAGGACATCGACCTTCCCAAGTCGCTCAGCGGAAGGGTTTTGCCGGCGGGCAGGAGTAAAAAAGATGTCAAAAAGAGAATTTCAAGCTATCTGCTCGAGGGAGCCTTGGACGCGGCGGTGCTCAGCGGATTAAATGTATGTTTAATGAAGTTATCACCTGCCTATACTTTTACTAAGGTAGTTGATTTATCCTCCGTATCTGCAACCCTTATTGCGAATTTTGCTATTGATTTCGCGGTGACATTTGCAGTGATTTTCGCCCTCTCGTTTTTTGTCGGGGAGAGAAGCGTTAAAAAATATAATGCACAAACTCGTGAAGAAGACGAGTTTGATAATACTTTAAAGTGATTCTCAAGGAGAGGTTATGGCAAACACAGTTACAAATCATAAGATTGCCCACAAGGGAGCTTCCGTTATAATTGACAGGGCACTTCGCTATGTGGAAAAGAACCCGGAGAAAAACCTGCTTAAAATGGCGCGTATAGCCAAAAAGCTCGCAGGCGACACATTCCCCGAAAATGCCTATAAGGGAATGGTGAACCTCGCTTCGGATAAGGACAACACCTGGCATAAATTTACTATGCGCCTTTTAGATGAGGTTGACCACAATGTGATTAAAAAATCGTTGCTCGCCTTCGGTTTGCACGGAGCGGTATATGGCACAAAGGAGGTTCGCACTAACAGGGAAAAGTACGGCTGCAACATACCTTTTCTTATTCTGTTTGACCCCACAAGTTCCTGTAACCTTAAGTGCAAGGGCTGTTGGAGCGCCGAGTATGACAGAAAACTCAATCTCAGTATGGACGAAATGCGCTCAATAGTCGCTCAGGGCAAGCAGCTCGGAACACATATGTACTTGATGACCGGCGGAGAGCCGCTTATGCGCAAGCAGGATATTTTAACTCTCGCCGAGGAGAATCAGGACTGCGTATTCCTTGCGTTTACAAACGGAACTCTTGTTGACGAGGAATTTGCCAAGCGATTAAAGGAGGTCGGAAACCTCATTCTCGCTATAAGCATTGAGGGAAATATCGACACAACGGACGCCCGCCGCGGAAACGGAGTTTACCAAAGGGCGAGGAATGCCATGGCGTTGCTCAAGGAGCAAAAGTGTCTTTTCGGAATTTCCGTATGCTACACGCGACAGAATCTCGACACCGTTGTATCCGATGAATTTTTGGATGATATGATAGAGAGCGGAGTGCGCTTCGGAATGTACTTCCACTATATGCCGGTCGGCACGGGAGCGGATAAGGAAATGCTTTTAACACCGTCGCAGAGGGAGAAGATATACCACCGAATCAGAGAAATGAGAACGTCGAAGGGCGGAAAGCCGATGTTCCTAATGGATTTCCAAAATGACGGAGAGTTTGTCGGCGGCTGTATAGCGGGCGGACGAAATTATTTCCATATAAATTCTGCCGGAGATATGGAGCCGTGCGTGTTCATTCATTACAGCGACTCCAATATCCGCGAAAAGAGCATTCTCGACGCGCTCAAAAGTCCTCTGTTTCGGGCTTATTATCCCAATCAGCCGTTTAATGATAACCAATTAATACCTTGTCCTATGCTGGAAAATCCGTCCATGG
>CALYOC010000050.1 GCA_945227095.1 uncultured Clostridia bacterium | reverse complement strand
CGATAAGCTAATGCAAAAGCTTTTTAAACTCACTCCGTTGCAGGACACATTCTCGTGTAATTTCAATATACTCGTCGGCGGAGTTCCGAAGGTGATGGGAATTAAGGAGATAATCGAGGAGTGGGTTGCGTTCAGAATCGAATGTGTGAGCAGGCGTACGGCATTTACTCTTGATAAGAGGGAAAAGCAGCTTCATCTTCTTGAAGGTTTGCAAAAAATACTATTAGATATTGATAAGGCCGTTTCAATTGTCAGGAACACCGCCGAGGAAAGCGAGGTCGTTCCGAACCTTATGATTGGCTTTGGAATTGATAAAATCCAAGCGGAGTATGTCGCAGAGATTAAATTGCGTCACTTAAACCGTGAGTTTATCTTAAAGCGCACAAAGGATATTGAAAACCTTATTGCAGAGATTGAGAATCTTCGCGCAATTCTTTCAAGCAAGGCGCGTATTAAGACTATTATTGTCAAGGAACTCAAGGCTGTCGCCGAGAAATACGGCAAGCCGAGGCGCACACAGATTATTTACGAGGACGATATTGAGCAGATTGATGTTGACGATGAAATTCCCGACTATCCTGTAAATATCTTCTTCACAAGAGAGGGATATTTCAAGAAAATTACCGCACAATCCCTGAGAATGAACAGCGAGCAAAAGCTCAAGGAGAATGACAGTATCATTTTGAGCACTCAATCTACGAATAAGAAGGAGTTGCTCTTCTTTACCGACAAATGTCAGGTTTATAAAGCTCATATATATGACTTTAAGGACACCAAGGCGAGCGCAATGGGCGATTATATCGCGTCGGCGCTTGATATGGACAGCGATGAAAACGCGATATATATGGCGGTTATTGACAAATACGAGGGATATATGGTTTTCGCATTTGAAAACGGCAAGGTCGCGAAGGTTCCCGTCGGCGCATACGAAACAAAGACGAACCGTAAAAAACTTATCAAAGCCTACTCGTCAAAAAGCCCTCTTGCCGGAATTATCTATATCAAAGAGGATACCGACCTCGTTATCGAAAGCACAAATGGCAGAAAACTGCTCTTTAATACCGCGGTAATTGCCTCTAAAACGACAAAGGACACAATAGGTGTCAATGTTATGACGCAAAAGAAGAATAAAACCGTCTGCGCGTTAAGAGAGTATGTACCGGGTGAATTTGCAAAGCCGCACAGGTACAGAACAAAGACGCTTCCTTCCATTGGCGCATTGCCCGCAAGTGAAGATATGGGAGAACAGCTTTCACTGATATAATGATATAAAAAAACGGCCATTTTCCGAGACATCTCTGCGTGAAAATGGCCTGCGGCAAACACAAACGCTGAACACTTTGCCGCTAAAAATATTTTATCCGAAAAAGCTCTTATAATTTAAGGCACATTTTTCCTAAGGTGAGGAGAGTTGAACCCGATATGGTTTAAAACGGCATATTTTCGCCTGAACTGCGTCTAAAGTTTCATCTTAAAACAACTCTTTTTTAATTATCTAAACAATATATCGGTTTTTTTCTAAAATGCTTGCATTTATAAATCTTTTATGTTAATATATTAAGGCAAATTTGTTTGAATAATTGCGGTTTATCCATTTATATAGGAGGAAGACAAATGGCTTGGTATGAAATAGCTATCGGTATATTTTTGATTATTGCCTCTGTTGCAATCGTTGTAATTGTACTTATTCAAGAGGGTAATGAGCGCGGACTTTCCGGTGCGATTGCCGGCGGTGCGGCACAGGATACATTCTTTGACAAGAACAAGGGTAACTCAATGAAGGGCAGACTTAAAAGGCTCACAACAATAGTATCTATCGCGTTCTTTATAGTTGTATTGGTTGCTTTTATTGTTTTGTTGTTCATCTGATTACAGCGAATAGTTTATAATTGGCAGTACATTGTATTGCCAATTTTTTTATTGTCAGAGTATGTTAAAGGGCGGTGATTGGGATTCAGTATGTTATTTTAGACCTTGAATGGAACAGTGTTTACAGTAAGAAGCACTCAAAATTTATAAATGAAATAATCGAAATCGGCGCCGTAAAGCTTGATGAAAGTTTGCGCGGGATTGACTCATACTCGTCTCTAATTGCCACCGAAATAGGTAAAAATCTGCAAAAGAAGGTTATAGAGCTTACTCATTTAACCAATGAGGACATCAGCACAGGAAAAAGCTTTGGCAGCGTTATGAGTGATTTTAAAAAGTGGATAGGGAAATCGGATACAGTTGTTATGAGCTGGGGAAAGTGCGATATATATGCGCTTATGGAGAATTTCTCGTATTTTTCGGGCAGTCACCAAATCCCGTTTTTAAAGTCGTATGTCGATTTGCAGGAGTATTGCGGAGAGCTTCTGAATCAACCTGCGAATATGCAGCTCGGTTTGCAGCCTGCCGCCGAGAAGCTCTCGGTTGTAACAGAGCAGCTCGATATGCACAGGGGATTGTCGGACGCTGTTATAAGCGCCCAATGTCTGCAAAAGGTATATTTGAAGCAGAAGTTTGAAAAGCATATTATGACCTGCGACGAGCAGTTTTATGACAGACTTCTTTTTAAACCGTATGTAATAAAGAACTTTAAAAATCCGGCTTTTGATACAGAAAAATTATTAACCGATTGTCCAAAATGCGGTCAAAGGCTTAAAAGAATAAGCAAATGGAGCTTTAAAAACAGCTTTTACCGCTGTGTAATGGAGTGCAGGAACTGTCAGAGAAGGTTTACCACCGAGGTGAGATTTAAGCAGTATTACGATTATGTGGATTTTAAGAAAAAAGTAAGAGAAATTCGAGAATCAAATACCGAAAATAATAAAGCAGATTGATTATAAGCACCCTTTAGTAATAAAGCCACTGATAATATTCAGTGGCTTTTCTGTTATCAAGCGCGGTTCAATAATCATATTTTTTGGGACAGGTGCATATTTTATAACAAAAACATTCGGTGGTAAAATATGTCTTTATCCTTTTCTCTTTTAATTATTTTTTTGCTCGTTGTCGGTGCAGGCATAATATTTGCGGCGTTTGTCAAATCACATCATTTTATTAAATCCTTTATTTTCAGCGCCGTGACGGGTGTGGGAGCGCTTTTGGCTGTGCACTTCACTTCGCTTATGACGGGCTTTTCTCTGCCGGTGAACATTGTCAGCCTTCTTGTGAGCGGCTTTGGCGGAATGCCCGGCGTGATTGCAATGGCGGTGATAAAATTTATTTGATTTTTAACCGATAATACTTGTGTAAACCCACCGTAATTTGATATTTTATACAAACTTGGGTAAAACCTATTGTATATATTATGATTTTTTAGTATAATATCTTCATTATATCGTTGCTGTCGTTGGTTTAATACCGCTTTTAGGGCAGCACAGCATTTTGGAGTTATTGTATATGTTAGGAAAGCACGCAAGGATTAAGGTATGCCGTGCGGTTGGTGATACCGACCCTGAATACGGATTTACCTATCCTTTGAATTATGGCATGGCGGTCGGAGGAAATATCGACCTTTCCGAGAGAAAAATCGGAGCTTTTATTTTAGGTATTACTCATCCTGTCAGAGAATTCGACGGCAGGATAATAGGTGTTTTAACAAAGAAAACGGGGGAAAAAATCCTCGTGGTAGCACCAAAGAGCAAGCACTTGATAAATCACGAAATAGAGGAGCAGATAGGCTTTTTAAAGCAGTATTTTTCATATAAGCTCGATTGCTATTATGAGCGTTCGTGCGGTGCGATTGTATTTCGCAAGGTTGACGGAGTTGTCCGTTATCTGCTTATAAAAAACCGCCGCAGTACACACTGGTCCTTCCCGAAGGGACATATTGAACAGGGTGAAACCGATGAGCAAACGGCACTGCGCGAGGTCAAGGAAGAAACCGGAATTGACATTGAGATTATCAAAGGCTTCAAGGGAAAGAGCGATTACTCTATTCAGGGCAAGATTGAAAAAACGGTTTATATCTTTGCGGCAAAGGCGCTTTCCACCGCTACAAAGATTCAGGTGGAGGAAATTGAGGACTACAAGTGGATTGATTACAGAAGCGCTATGAAAAGCCTGCGCTTTGACAATGACAGGTCAATTCTTTGGCGCGCCCATTCTTTTTTGAAGAAAAACGGATATTTAAAGCAGTAAATGGCACAATTCAAGTACAAAGCCGAGTTTTAATTAAATAAGTAAAACCCACCGAAAATGTGTTATCATTTTTCGGTGGGTTTTTATTAGAAATAATACTTTTTTATAACATTCAGGTAAGATAAAGTAATTGTTTTCTTTTATTTTCTTCTGTGCTTTTAAAGGGTGGATTTCAGCAGTAGGTTTTTAATAAATTTTGCAAGTTAAAATTTTAAAATTTCAAAAAATCAAAATAAAAAATTTTTTAAAATTTTTTTATTTAATTTTTATACATCTCAATATACATATACCCTTGAAATCGGTAAAATTCTTTGAAATTTATTTTCACGCGATTTTGTTAAAAACATTGTTGAAAATGTTAAATACCATAAAACTTTTTTGTAAATTTAACCAAATTTTATTTTTTTTAACATTTTACTTGACAAAAATAGGGCACTTTTAAACATTTTCCACAGGTTATCCACATTTTTTATACAAGCAGATATTGAAAAAAATAATGAAATTTTACTTGCAAAAAAGTCCTTTTCCGCAAGTGTTTTACCTTTACAACGGGAAAGAAAATGCATTAAATTGTAAAAAAACAGCCTCGCTTTGCACGATGAAAGCGAGGTTAATTTTTTAGTTAATATCCGTTTCCCTGTAGTTACCCAAAAATGAGAAATACGGCAGTTCGTCACTCAGGGCGCACATCAAATCGAGCGTTTTTTCATTCTCCAAATTTCCGCTGAAATCGAGGTAGAAATAGTATTCAAAATTTCCTTCGGGAATCGGTCTTGATTCGATTTTTGTAAGGTTGAGACCGAACATGGCAACGCGCGCCAATATTCTGTAAAGGCTTCCCGCGGAGTGCGGTATGGAAAAGATAACGCTGATTTTATTTGCGTCAGGTACAATTTCTAAATATTTGCTTATAACGATGAACCGTGTGCTGTTCTTTTCGGAATCCTGTATATCCATTTCGACTATTTGAAGATTGTAGCTTGCGGCGCACAGGGGAGAGCCGATTGCACAAAGAGTTTTATCGTCGCTCACACTCACCTTTTGAGAGGCGATGGCGGTGTTGACTTCTTCTTTTATATTTAGTTTATTATCCTTGATATACCTTTTGCACTGTTCGAGTGCCTGCATTTTTGAGCAAACTGTTTTAAGCTCGTCCTTTTTTGCCCCTTTTTTGGCGAGCAGGCAGTGTGATATTTGCAGGTTGACAACCTCTGCTATGTAAAACTTGTGCTGCAAAACCAAGTCGTAAACCTCGTGAACAGAGCCGGAGGAGGAGTTTTCTATCGGGATAACACCGTATCGGCATTCTCCGTTTTCAACCGCGTCAAAGACCTCCTCAAAGCTTTCGTAAAACCTTGTTTTGCAGTTGGGAAAAATCTTTTTCGCAGCAATGCCGGAGTAAGCGCCGGTGACTCCCTGACAACCGATTGCGGCGCCGTCATTTCTTTCTGCTTTGGAATTGAGCGCGCCTTCGACCTCACTGCGCAGTTCTTTTCCCGCGCCCATTATTCTGTGCTGTTCTGCGCGGCTGACATCGAACATAGAGGCGTATATTATTTTCAGCGCGTCGGAGTATTCGCCCGCCTTGCCGCCTATGCGTTCAAGTATTTCGTCCTCTCTTGCCTGGTTGAGCACAGGGATTGAATTAGCCTTTTTGTATTCGGCGACATCTGCGGCAAGCTCCATTCTCTGTTTGAGCAAGGGGAGCAGTTGCTCATCAATGCCGTCTATTTTCTTGCGTATATCCTTTAAGTCCATTTTATTTCTCCAAGTATGCGTCTAATATTGCCAGAGCTGTGACACTTTCAATTACGGGCACCGCTCTGGGAACAATACAGGGGTCGTGTCTGCCTCTGATTGTGATTTTATCGTTTGTCATTGTGTCGAGGTTTACCGTGTCCTGCTCCTTGGCGATAGAGGGGGTGGGCGTGATAGCTGTCCAAAATACAATCGGCAATCCCGTTGACAAGCCGCCCCATAT
>CALYOC010000049.1 GCA_945227095.1 uncultured Clostridia bacterium | reverse complement strand
ACGGAAATAAGCATAATCACGCTGAGGATTATGCTAAAAACTTTCTTATTAAACAACTTAACTTTCATAGCCTTTCTCCTATAAACAATTACAAAATATTCTAATTAAATAATATATAACAGTAAGAAAATAGAGAATTTAGGTTAAAATTCTATCCAAAAATTTTAATTTAAATAAGTGAAGCTCTAAAATTGAGGTGAATGATGTTTAAACGAACACACTAAACACATTCTTACGGTTAGAACGCATAATTTTATCTTAAATCTTCATTTTTCAATTCCTAACTTTTTAAAACGAACGGATAATAAAGCTTAAAATTCAAATTATAAAAATGCCTAAATCATATATTTGTATTTTACAGTCGTATAATAGACTATACACTTGAATATTATAGTCTCTATTTCGACTATCGTCAAGTGAGCGACTATAATTTACCATTAAATTGGTGATGAGAAATGATTAGCTATGAACCTTTTTGGAATACACTAAAAGCGAGCGAAGAAAGCACTTACACGCTTATAAATAAATACAATATCAGCAGCTCAACCATTGACAGACTCAGGAAAAACAAAGGTCTGTCCACGCAGACGATAGATGACCTTTGCAGGATTTTACATTGCAGAGTTGAAGATATTATGCGATACCATGACTGATGCTGATTCAGTATCTTTTTCCTGTAAATGAATTTTCAATATACTGTTTCAATGAAAAAGAAGCGATGTTTGCTTTGCAAACATCGCTTCTTTCGGTTAATGTTAAAAATTATACAAGTTCAATATAACACATCTCTGCTGCGTCGCCGCGGCGAGGTCCGATTTTTGTGATTTTTGTATAACCGCCGTTCCTGTCGGCATACTTCGGTGCGACTTCGTCAAAAAGCTTTTTGACCACATCTTCCTTAGTAATATACGCTAAAACCAGGCGTTTGCTGTGAAGATCATCAGTCTTTGCAATAGTAATCATCTTTTCAGCCATCGCTCTTACTTCTTTAGCTCTTGTAACGGTGGTTTCAATTTTGCCGTTCTCAATAAGGTAGGTAACCATGCCTTTAAGCATTGCTTTACGCGCGTCAGTTTTTCTACCTAATTTTCTGCATCCTGGCATTAAGAACTCCTCCTTTTCAAATGATTAAAGTTTAGAATTAAATTACTCATCGTCTTTTCTCAAAGAAAGACCGAGTCCGGCAAGCTTTGCTTGAACCTCTTCAAGCGATTTTCTGCCGAGATTTCTAACCTTCATCATATCGTCTTCGGACTTACTGATTAAGTCGTCCACTGTGTTGATGCCCGCTCTTTTCAAGCAGTTGAAAGAACGAACCGAAAGGTCAAATTCCTCAATGGTCATCTCTAAAACTTTTTCTTTACTGTTATCGTTTTTCTCAACCATTATCTCTGTATCATATGTCTCCTCGGACAAATCGATAAAGAGATTGAGATGCTCGTTGAGGATTTTGGCGCCGAGTGAAACAGCCTCTGTTGCGCTGATAGTTCCGTCAGTCCAAACCTCTAACGACAACTTGTCGTAGTCAGTGATTTGACCTACACGGGTATCATCAACAGTGAAGTTCACTTTCAAAACCGGCGTATAAATAGAGTCAATAGCAATAACTCCGATTGCCGGCTGCATAAGCTGCTTGTTTCTGTCGGATGTAACCCAACCGCGGCCTCTGCCGAGAGTGAGCTCGATGTTGAGATGCGCTCCCTCCTCAAGAGTTGCGATATGAAGATCGGGATTTAAAATCTCTACATCGGAATCGGTTTTGATGTCGCCCGCTTTAAGCTCGCAGGGACCTACCTCATTGATGTAAGCGACTTTATCTTCACCGGAATGTATTTTAAGGATAACATCCTTAAAATTCAAAACCATTTCGGTAACATCTTCTTTAACACCCGGAACAGTTGAGAACTCATGAAGTACACCGTCAATTTTAATAGATGTAATTGCGTAACCGGGGAGTGAGGAAAGAAGTACTCTCCTAAGGCTATTGCCCAAGGTGATACCGTAACCGCGCTCCAAAGGTTCTACAACAAATTTTCCATAAGTTCCGTCGTTAGCTAAATCCATAGCTTCGATTGTGGGCTTATTGATTTCAATCATTAAAAAGCCTCCTTAAAATATAATCCAAAATGAGTTTATACCTGAAAACTGCCAATATAAATAACAATTACCTGGAATAGAACTCGACAATCAGATGCTCTTCTACAGGTACAGAGATTTCCTCTCTCTCAGGAAGTCTCTCGATTGTAGCCTTTGCGTCTGCGGATGAAATCCACTGCGGAACAGGACGAGCTGAATTGGCTTCCAAAACGCTCTTGAACTCTTCGGTAGATTTGCTCTTTTCTTTAATCTCAATCTTATCGCCGACTTTTAACAAGTAAGAAGGAATATCACACTTTTTACCGTTTACCGTAATGTGGCCGTGGTTGACAAACTGTCTCGCCTGTGAACGGCTGCTTGCCCAGCCCGCTGAATAAACCACATTGTCAAGTCTGCTCTCACATAAAATTAACAAGTTTTCACCTGTTACACCCTGTCTGTTCTCAGCCATAATAAAGTATTTGTGGAACTGAGTCTCGGGGATACCGTAATACCTTCTCGCCGTCTGTTTAGCGCGAAGCTGAATACCATATTCAGAACTTTTTTTGCGGCCCTGTCCATGTTGTCCGGGAGCGTATGAACGCTTGTCAATGCTGCACTTCTGAGTATAGCATCTCTCTCCTTTAAGGAAAAGCTTCTTACCTTCCCTGCGACATAATTTACAAACCGCACCGGTATATCTTGCCATTTAAAATACCTCCATAAATTATCGGTTATACGCGTCTTCTCTTAGGCGGACGACAACCGTTATGAGGAATTGGTGTCACATCTTTAATAAGACTGATTTCCAATCCCGCTGTCTGTAACGCACGAATAGCAGATTCACGACCTGCACCCGGACCTTTAACATATACTTCAACTGTCTTCATACCATGCTCAATTGCTGCGGCAGCTGCTGTCTCCGCTGCTGTCTGTGCCGCGAAAGGTGTGGATTTACGAGAACCCCTGAATCCCATCTCACCGGCGCTTGCCCATGATACGGCATTTCCCTGAGTATCGGTAATTGTTACAATTGTGTTATTAAAGGTAGATTGAATATGCGCTGCACCGCTCTCGATATTTTTACGATTACGGCGGCGTGTTGCGGTCTTTTTACCGGAACCTTTAACTGCCATCTTAATTTACCTCCTGACTTATTTCTTCTTGTTTGCAATCGTTTTCTTGGGACCTTTACGGGTACGGGCGTTGGTCTTGGATTTCTGACCTCTTACCGGTAACCCTTTGCGGTGACGAATACCACGATAACAACCGATTTCAATAAGTCTCTTAATGTCAAATGCAGTATTGCGGCGAAGGTCGCCTTCTACTACAACATTCTTTTCGATATAGTCACGAATCTTTGAAACTTCATCCTCTGTAAGGTCTCTGACTCTTGTGTCAGGGTTGATACCTGTCGCTTTGATGATGTCGTTTGCAATCTTCGGTCCTACACCGTAAATGTAGGTTAAACCTACTTCGATCCTCTTATCTCTCGGAAGATCGACACCAGAAATACGTGCCATTTAAAGTTGCACCTCCATTAAATCGGTTAGCCAATTAGCCTTGGCGTTGCTTATGCTTGGGGTTCTCACAGATAACCATGACTTTACCCTTGCGTTTAATGATTTTGCATTTGTCGCAAATCTTCTTTACAGAAGGTCTTACTTTCATATCAATACCTCCTACTTCGGCGGATAACCGCCTTGTTTCTTATCTTGCTTACTTTGAACGCCATGTGATTCGTCCTCTGGACAAATCGTAGGGCGACATCTCAACCGTTACTTTATCTCCGGGCAATATACGAATATAATTCATACGAAGTTTGCCGGAAATGTGGGCGAGAATTTTGTGTCCGTTTTGAAGTTCTACCTGAAACATTGCGTTGGGCAGAGCCTCAATTACCGTACCTTCAATTTCGATCATATCTTGCTTTGACATATTGTTTCACCTCATAATTACTCTTAATCAAGTTTAGTCAGTATCACCGTACTGTCCGTCGTGACTGCTACCGTATGCTCAAAATGTGCCGACAGCTTTCCGTCACGCGTGACTACGGTCCAACCGTCCGAGAGTTGCCTTACTCCATAGTCGCCTTCATTTATCATGGGCTCTATGGCCAAAGACATACCGGGCATTATCCTTATGCCTCTGCCTTGCTTGCCGAAATTAGGCACGCTTGGGTCTTCATGTAATTTCCTGCCTACTCCGTGGCCTACGAAATCCCGAACTACGCTGAATCCGTTTGCCTCGGCATAGGATTGAACGGCATAACCGATGTCGCCTATCCTTCCGCCTGCAACACACGCCGAAATCCCTCGGTAAAGACATTCCTTCGTGACATCGCACAGCCGCTGTGCCTGAGGAGAGATATCTCCGGCGGCGAAAGTTGCGGCGTTATCACCGTTAAATCCGTTAATTTCCGCACCCAAGTCAATGCTTACTATATCACCGGCCTTGATAATGCGGTCCTTACTCGGTATTCCATGAATGACCTGATTATTTACAGAAATGCATGCCGTAGCAGGATAACCGGCGTAGTTTAAAAAGTTCGGTTTAGCTCCGTGTTTGACGATATAGTCATATGCGATTTTATCAATCTGAGCGGTGCTGACTCCGGGCTCGACAGCTTCACCTGCTACTTTAAGTGCTCCTGCGGAAATTCGGCACGCTTCTCTCATCAGCTCGAATTCCCTATTTGTTTTAAGCACTATCACGCTTTTTCCTCCAATGCTTTAAAGACTGCGGCTGTGTTCTCAGCCAAGTCATTTTGACAATAAACCTTTTTGAGATTGCCCTTGCCCTCGTAAAAGCCAATCAAGGGCTCTGTCTGCTCGTGATAAACTGCAAGTCTGTCACGAACCGTCTCCGGTTTATCGTCCGAGCGCTGAACGAGCTCTCCGCCGCAGTTGTCGCATACTCCGTCAACCTTCGGCTTCTTGTCCGCGATATGATACGAGGAACCGCACTGCGCACAAACTCGTCTGCCGCTCATCCTGTAAGTTATAATATCTTCACTTACTTCAATGTCAACAACCTTATCAATAACGACGCCCATTTCCTCCAGCGCCTCTGCCTGAGGAATTGTTCTCGGGAATCCGTCAAGGATAAACCCTTTCTCGCAATCTCCCTTTGCAAGCCTTTCCTTGATAATCCCGATTACTACTTCATCGGGTACAAGCTTACCGGCTTCAATGAAGGATTTTGCTTTGAGTCCCATTTCAGTGCCGTTTTTTAAAGATTCTCTTATTATATTTCCTGTGGAAATTGTGGGTATATCATACTTCTTACTCACTATCTCAGCGAGAGTTCCTTTACCCGCGCCGGGCGCTCCTAAAAAGATAATCTTCATTTATATACCTCGCTTAGTCAAGAAAACCTTTGTAATGACGCATCATCATCTGGCTTTCAAGTTGTTTAACCGTTTCAAGCGCTACGCCTACCACGATGATAAGTGAAGTACCACTCATTGATACCTGAACTGCTTTGTCGGCAGCCGTTGTTCCGAGTTGCCACAGCATGGGAACGATGGATACGACTACGAGCATAATTGCACCGATAAGAGTAATTCTGCTGAGAATTCTTTGAATATAATCCGAAGTGGGCTTTCCGGGACGAATTCCGGGGACAGCGCCGTTATTGCGGCGAAGGTTGTTCGCCATCTCAATCGGATTATACTGTACCGACGCATAGAAATATGCGAAGAAGAGAATAAGCACAGAATACATAATTACATACGGCCAATGCTCAGAGGAGAAACAATTAAAGAATGTTTTCCAGCCTTCAGATATTTTGTTCTGGTCCAAGAACATCTCAATCGTGGTGGGGATTGCGAGAATTGACGCCGCAAAGATGATGGGAAGAACGCCGCTCATATTGACCTTTATGGGCATATGGGTGTTCTGTCCGCCGTACATCTTTCTTCCGACTACGCGCTTTGCATACTGAACGGGAATTCTTCTCTCGGCATTATCCATAAATACGATAAATGTAATCATCGCAAGGAAAAGGACAAGAGTTATTGGAGCCAAAGCGTAATATGCGCCACCCTCCTTGAACAATTCCCAGAGCATTGTCAATATAGTGGGAAGTCGGGATACAATACCCGCGAACAAGAGAATCGAAATTCCTTTTCCGATTCCGTTGTCGTTAATCTGCTA
>CALYOC010000048.1 GCA_945227095.1 uncultured Clostridia bacterium | reverse complement strand
TAGTTAAGTACCGCTCGTCGTACACCCTGACGGACTGCTGATAAGCGAGATATTGACCTTCCGCACCGTATGCGGAAAAGTGTTTGTGAGATGAAATTTGCAGTGCAGAGGAGAATTGACTGATGGCGTATTCCGTTGATGAGATTTTAGGTGAAATCAAATCTGAAAAAAAGCCGGCTTCGGTTGATAAGAACGACCTGTTCGATTTGGACAGGATTGACAAACTGGTCGCCTCTATTATGAATGAGGACGGCGACGAGCCGCACACATCTTCGGCAAATGATGACGGCAGTGATAATTCGCGCGCCTCTGTCCGGGACAGAGATGTTTTAAGCGCGTTTGAGAATTTTGACAGGGAATTTGCGCCGCAGGTGCAAAGCAAGCCGCAAAAGCCCGCCGCACAGGAAAATGCTGCCGCACCGAATGTGCCCGCCGCCGTGTCACAGAGCGGGGATTCGCCGCAAAGCAAGTACAAGAGCGTTGTCTCCGATTACAGCGAGTATGAGGACAGCGAGGTCAGGCACAGAGGGCTGTCAGCCAAGAAGCCGAAAAAAATTGCCGTCACAGTCAGCGACAAACCGGAGCAGGTACCGAGCGCACCTGCACGCGCTGTCGGCGAGCGGAAAAATGCACCGCAGGACACATTTGATTTCAGCGATATAGACACGGACATTTTTGAAAAAATTAAGCCCGCCGCTTCTGCGCGTTCGGAGCAATCCGAGAGCGACGCCAAAAGGGGCGGAAAAAGTAAAGGAAAGAAGAAAAGACAGCCCGACATAATAGCGGAATCTTTCAAGGACGAGCATATTGACATATCGGATGGTGAAAGAAGATTTAATTTTGACAGCCTTGATGTGCTTTTCAGCACCGGTGATAGCGAGCCGCAGGAAAATCCCGGCGAAGTAAAGCGTCAGCACTATGCCGAGCCCACGAGCGACACGGCTCGGAGTGCGCCGCCGCTTGCGAAGGGTTTTGATATATTGGACAGGTTTGAGGACGAGGACTTTGAGGAGAGCGTCCGCAAAAAAATCAGTTCCAATGTCTATGAAAAACCGTTTGAAAAGGAATTTGAGGAAAAGGACTTTGATTTTGAGGACGCGGAGCAGCCCGAGCAGAAAAAGCGCCCTGCCAAGGTTAAGAAGATTCGCCGAATCGGCAAACTCAAGGCGGTAAGAGCCGCGTCGGAGACATTTGAGCGCAAGCTCAGCGGAAGACCTGCCGAGGAGCAGACGAGCGGTGAGAGCGCCGCCGAGGTCGCAAAGCGGGAATCCGTCCGTGCCTTACCTGTCGAGGAAATTCACACTATCCCGGCACCGGATTCACAGCCGGAGGACTTCACTCCGATACACGAAACAACATCCGTGCCTAATCTCGGCGCAGATAAGGCGAGCGAGCCGCAGCCGAAGGGGGAAAAGCCGGCACGGCAGCCGGACAGGGACGACTCCGCGGAAGCGACAACCCGTCAGAGCGGCAGGGAAGCCGTTGACAGAGCGGTTAAAAAGGCGCAGGACGAGTTTGAAGAATTTGAAAAAGAGCAGGAGAAGCTCCTGGCGGAATTAAAGAAAAGATACGGTCTTGAAACGAATCACGGCACGATTGCAGTAAAAGAGAAGGATAAGGAAATAAGCCTTTTTGACGAGGACAAGAGCAATTTTCGAGAGGACGCGATTGACAGATTCTTCACCGCGACGAGAAAAATCGGAAATACCCTTGTAAAGCACGCGCGCAAGGCGGACTTGGAAAAGGAAAGAGAAAACCGCGCGAATGAAATTGACGGACAAATCAAGATAGAGGGCTTTGAGCCGCAGGAGGCTCCGAGGCAGATAACCGAGGAGGAGCTCAAAACCGAACTTTTAAAAAACAGAGAGAACAAGATAAAGGAGTTTTCGTTTAAAACAAATATTATCACTTCGGAAAACGACGAAGTTTCGGCGTATGACAGCTCGGACGAGGCGGACGATTCGTCACAAACCGAGGAACAATTTGAGGAAATTGTCGATTATAAGTCCGAGTCGGACGAGAGAGCGATATATGTAGAACTCAAAAACGCGCGCAGAAAGTCGCACGGCAAGACGGTGCTTATGTGGATTTTGGAGTTTGCGCTGATTTTAGTAAACATACTGGGCTCCGGAATCGGCAGTTTTGACGGCGCGATGACAAACTTCGGGCTCAATAGCTCGGCTCCGATTGTATATATCGGATTAAATCTTGTCATACTGCTCATTATGATACTGTTAAATTTGCAGACCTTCGCCGGCGGACTCTGGGGATTGGTTAGGCTCAAGTTTAACAGCGACAGTATTTTGAGCGCGGCTTGTATTCTCACGGTGGTGCAGAGCGTACTGTGCGCTTCGGGAATAGAGGCAGGCGCGGCACAGATTCACATATACCCCTGCGTTGCGGGCTTCGCCCTGCTGCTGAACTGTATGGGCAAGGCGCAGATGCACAAGCGAATTTTCGGCAACTTCCGTGCCCTTGTGAGCAATAAGGACAAGCACGCTCTCGACATTGTAAATGACGAGGCTCAGGCGGGAGAGATGGGCAGGGGCACAATATTTGAAAAACCGTACATTCGATATTGCGTTCCGATTGATTTCGCGACAGGATTTTTGAAAAATTCGTACTTTGCCGATCCCGCCGACATTTTTGCCGGGAAGGCAGGACCGTGGATAGCGCTTGCCGGAATTCTTGTCGGAGCGGCGGCGGGAATCGCGACAAAGTCGGTAATCGGCGGCTTCGGAATTGCGTCGGCGGCTCTTTTGGTCGCCTCCTCCACGGCGGATATATTCACCTTCAATATGCCGCTTGCACGGCTGAACAAGTCGCTCAATAGGAGCAAATCGTTCATATGCGGCTTCGGCTCGGCACAGGATATAGCTTCAACGGACTGCGTTGTGCTTGACAGCAGTGAGCTTTTCCCTGCCGGCACCTGCAATTTCCACGGAATCAAGCTTTTCAACTCAATGAGAATTGATGAAGCGATAACATATGTCACCGCCGTTTTAAAGACGACGGACAGTCCGCTTAAAGATGTCTTCGTAAGAGTCGTTGACAACAACAGCAATCTTCTTCCGCCTGTTGACGGTACGGCGTACGAGGAGAGGATGGGAATCTCCGCCTGGATTTACAACAGACGGGTGCTTGTCGGCTCGCAGGAACTGTTGGAGGCACACGGAGTTTCCATTCCCGACAAGGCGAATCCTTATGACTACATTATGGGCAATCAGCGCGTTATGTTCCTCGCACTCGACGGCAAGGCGTGCGCGATGTTCATTGTCAGCTACTCGGCGGACAAGACAATCAGAGAGAGCCTTAAAAAGCTTGAAGCCTCCGGCGTAAGCATACTTGTAAAGACCCCGGACGCAAATCTTGATGAAAAGTTTTTGGCAAAGACCTTCGGCTTAGGACCTAACACTATGCGAGTTATGTCGTCCATAGCCGGAGGAATATACGAAAAATTGCAAAACAGCCGCCCGCCGAAACTTCCGGCTCATGTTGTGACAGGCGGCAGGCCGCGCTCGTTTATAAGTGCGGTTGCAGGCTGTGTAAATATTGTATCCCTTGTGCATATACTGACCGTGATACAGGTCATAGGCCTGGGACTGGGAATGTTTATTGTGGCGCTGTGCGGCATTTTGGGCGCAGGCGCGAATTTGGGACCGATACCGGTAATACTGTACGAAGTTTTCTGGCTTGCAGTACAGCTTGCGGTGGTCAAGATTAAAAAACTTTAAGAAATTTTAGAAAGGGGAAGGCTATGTTACAGGAAATTTTGTATCTTTTGCCGCAGCTTGCGGTGCCGGTGCTCGGCATTGTTATATTGTCTGCCTGCTTTATTTCCCTGTTCAGCATGCGCCCCGCGGGAAGACCGAAGGCAGTTCTCGTCGATAAAAATACCGGAGAAAAGATAGTCGTTTCACTTTACGAAACCTCTTTGGGCAGGAGTAAATCCTCGGATATAGTAATTGACGGAAATCTCGTCTCCCGTTCGCACGCGGTCATCTCCCGAAAGAAAAAGGGCTGGTTTATCAGTGACACCAATTCCAAGGCGGGAACCTTTGTAAACGGAGAGCAGATTGAAAGGCGAACACAGATTTTTGACGGAGACACCCTGTCAATCGGCGGCAGCATGTTTACATTTGTAGCTCCCAATGCCGTCAGAGAGGACGACGACGGAACAAAGGTTTATAAAATATCGTCAAAGACAGCTCACCGCGAATCTTTAAGATGTGCAGTCATTGACAACGAAACGGGTGAAACTTATCCCGTAAGAGAATATATTCTCGACATCGGCAGAAGTCAGGCAAATGACATCGTTATCGACGACCCCCATGTTTCGCGTATGCACGCAAGCGTGCGTCATACGAGCGAGGGCTGGTTTATTGTGGACAACAACTCTGCCGCAGGAGTCGGACTCAACGGCTATCGCGTTGCGGACAAGGAGCCGCTCAGCGACGGTGATGTGATTCAGATATTGCGTCACAGGTTTACCTTTAAGGAGAATTACGGCGGAGGTGATTTTTGTGGCTAAAAAGGCAAAGAGAGCGCCGCGCAGAAAGCGCCATCCGATTAAAGAGGGCGTAATTCTTCTGCTGTTGAGCATAGTTCAGGTTATAACCTTTTCCCAAACCGCCTTTGATTTTTCGCAGGGGTTTGATGTAAACCTTAAGCTTCTTTTGTGCTTCTCGGTTTATATTGCGGTGGAATGGTTGTATGTAATAATTATGAAATTTGTCTTTAAGCGGATAAATTTTGAAATTGAGCTGATAGCATTCTTCCTCACGGGGATAGGACTTTCCGTCCTCGGAAGCACCGACCCGGATTCAATTATCAATCAGAGCGTGTGCATTATCTTGGGTATAGGAATATACACGGTTCTCGTCTGGATTCTCAGTGATATTGACAGGGCTGTCGCGCTGCGGCTTCCCGTCGGAATCGCCGCCATACTGATTCTTGTGGCGAATATTTTCTTAGGCAGTAATATCAACGGCGCAAAGAACTGGATAATGGTAGGAAATCTGTTTTCCGTTCAGCCGTCCGAGCTTGTCAAGATTGCGTTCATCTTTGTAGGTGCCGCAACGCTTGAAAAGTTGCAGACGAGCAAAAACCTTTTCCTGTTTATCGGCTTCAGCGCGGCATGCGTCGGAATACTTTTTATACTCCAGGATTTCGGTACGGCTGTCATATTCTTTCTGACATTCCTGCTTATTGCATTTATGCGCTCGGGAGAGCTGCGGACAGTATTTTTGGCAATAGCGTCCGCCGTGCTCGGCGGCTTGCTGATAGTCAAGTTCAAGCCGGTTGTTGCAAAGAGGTTTGCGGTTTACAGGCATGTTTGGGAGGAAGGCTTTATCGACGCGGGCGGCTATCAGCAGTCGAGAACGCTTATCGCCATATCCTCCGGAGGTCTGTTCGGACTCGGACTCGGCAACGGAGCGCTTAAAAATGTCACCTTCTCCTCCACCGATTTGGTTTTCGGCGTGGTATGTGAGGAGCTGGGGCTTATAACGGGTCTTATGATATTGGCGTCATTTATCCTGTTTTGTGTATTTGCGGTCAAGAATGCCCGAATGAGCCGCTCCGCATTTTATTCCATAGCGGCTACGGCGGCGGCGGGATTACTGCTCATTCAGGCTTGTATAAACATTTTCGGCGTTACGGACATCATACCGCTCACCGGTGTAACCCTGCCGTTTATTTCGCGCGGCGGCTCAAGCATTATGTCCTGTTGGGGACTTTTAGCGTTCATCAAGGCGGGAGATGTCAGAACAATGCTTAAAACCTACGGAGAGATTAGAAAGAAATAATTTAGGAGCGGCTGTTTAATGAAAAGTGCGTCTAAAAGAGTGAAGATAGTTTTAATCGTAGTTGCGCTGGCGCTCGCCGGTGTGACCGCGCTGCTCATTTCTCTTTTTTCAAATTCTTCGGAGTGGGCGGTGAACAGGCGAAACGCCCTGCTTTACAACTCCGCGGGCGAGTTTGTAGGCTCCGGTGCGATATATGACACAAACGGCGCGGTGCTAAGCAGAACTGTTGACGGAAGCAGAGTTTACAACGAGGACGCGTCCGTCAGAAAGGCACTCTTACATGTGGTGGGCGACTCACAGGGCTTTATGTCAACAGGCATACAAAACGCCTATGAAACGGAGCTTTCCGGCTACAATATTGTCGAGGGCGTCTGGGAGCTGAAAAAGTACGGCACGGGAAGCAGCATTACTCTCACCGTGGACAGCAACGCGTGCAAGACGGCGTATGAAGCGCTGGCGGGCAGAAAGGGCGCGGTGTGCGTTTACAATTCTGTCTCTAATACACATCTCCGAGCCCACGAGACAAGAGGCAAGCTCGTTTGACGTCTTCTGCT
>CALYOC010000047.1 GCA_945227095.1 uncultured Clostridia bacterium | reverse complement strand
TTATTCTTCAACGGATTTATCTGTAATTTCCTCTGCGTTTCTCTTGGCGTTGAGTTTGTCAAGGATTTTTGTGTGCTCCTCGTTGCTCAGCTCATATTTGAGCATCGGAAGGATTGAAAGACCGAAGCCGATTGCCGGGGGAATTGAAACGAGGAAGAACATTCCGAATCTGTATGTGGCAAATTCGCTTGCGGTTGCGAACATAAAGTCGCTCGCAGGAGAAGCCGCCAGAGCTTTGTTGCAAGCCTCTACGGCGCTTCCGCTGAATCCAACCGCTGAGAATATGACGCCTTGAATCATTGAGGATATACCTGCGCCGAGCTTAGTGATAAAGCTCTGACCGGAGAAGAAGATACCGTCGGGACGATAGCCTGTGCGGTATTCGTCGTAGTCAACGCAGTCGGCAATCATAATTGATTGAAGAACCATTGATGCGCCTACGCCACCACCGGCAACTGCGAATACGACTGTCATAAGGGCAACCCAATACCAAGCCATAAGATTTGTGCCGTCTATCAAATAGATGGTAAAGAGGAATATGAAAGGTACTGTGCTGATAAGGCAGCAGGCGTTATACAAGAATTTCTTTTCAAATTTCTCACAGAGTTTCGGCACAAGTGCCATAGCGACAAATTGACCGCCGAACATACCGCCGCCCAAAATTATCATGTAAATGATGTAGCTTTGTCCGTCGCCGCCGTTATCTCCGAAGTAGTAGGAGAGCAGCGTCATAGCGACAATGGACAAAATCTGCATGGGAGAGCGGATAATTCCGGAGATAAGGATTCTGCGGAAGGGCTTGCAGTCCCACATGATCTTTATGTTTTGTAGAAATCCCTTGTGCTCGTCGGAGGGTTGAACAACGCGCTCCTTTGCAAAGGCGGACAATTGGAAAAGCCCGCAGCTTACAACGGTGAGCACAATCGCAACAACGATGAAGCCCATTTGAAGACCTTTGCTCGTGCCCATTGTCTTTCCGAAGGTATTTCCGAGCGATTGTGAAGCGGGAAGCATACAAAGCATGATGATTCCGCCGCCTATACCGGCAACGATACGGGCAAGTCCCAATATTGAAGAACGGTCCTTTTCACTCTCTGTCATAAGTGAGGTGATACCCCAAATCGGGATATCGCCGGCAGTATATGTCATTCCCCAGAGGATATATGACACGGCTGCCCATCCGATAATGAGTGCGTTCTGCCAACCTGCATTGTCAACGGAGTATCTGCCGTTGACAAATGTTAGGATTGTCGTGACAAGTACGATTGCCGGCACAAATATCAGGTAGGGACGGCATTTACCCCACTTTGTACGGGTTCTGTCAACGATTGTACCCATCATCGGGTCATTGATAGCGTCCCAAACTCTTGCGACTGCCATAATGACGCTTATGGCGATTGCCGGGATAAAGATAACGCTTTGGAAATAGTAAGCCATACCTGTGGCAATGATGTTGTAAATCATATTTTGTCCAAGCAGTCCGGCTAAGTAAAGATTGCGTTCTTTTTTAGTATAAGTAGTTACCATATGCTCCACCTCAATATATCTAATTACAAAGTATATTATAACATAAATATATAAGGGAAAGAAGCATTGACGGCGAAAAATTTTACAGGTGTTATTTATATATATTGCACAAAGATAATTTCTTTTTTTGCATAATTTAAATTTCTGTGGGTTAGAATTCGCGGTTGTCGGCAGTTAACACCTTATGTTGATATTCATAATATGGTAATAAATAATAAGGAGAGGAGGTCAAAGCCGTGTACTCTTACAACAGACCGCACCGTTCAGACCGGGAGCGCAGACGCATAACTGATTACGGAGCGGAGCCCTTCGTGGTGAATATTAGACGGGAAGCTTTGCAAAACAGGTTTTTCAGACGCGCTCTTTGGACGGGCGAATATTTACAGCTCACCTTGATGTCGATACCGTGCCGCGGAGAAATCGGGCAGGAAATGCACTCCGACACCGACCAATTTTTAAGGTGAGGAGAATTGAACACAATATGCCGAAAATTTGATATTACGGCGTATTTTCACTTTTTCACCGTTGTCGGGCGTCAGCCCGACTGCCGTCTCAAAAGCAAAAATCCATCCATACTCTCTGCATTTTCGGTGCAGAGCAGTTTAAAACGAGTAGATTTTTGCTTAAACAAGGCACAAAATCGCCGCCATACTGCCGTATGGCAAGATTTTTAACGCAGGTCAGGCAAAAATATGCCGTTTTAAACCATATCGGGTTCAACTCTCCTCACCTTGTGCATTGAGGAGGGTCAGGGCGTCGTGATGATGGGAAAGCATAGGGGTCAAATGAACCACAAAAGGCGCGTAGGAGCAGGGGACGCGATATTTGTACCTGCCGGAACGTGGCATAATTTAGTCAATGTCGCACATTCGCCGCTCAAGCTTTACTCGATTTATGCGCCGCCGCATCATCCGCACGGAACGATTCACCAGACAAAGGATATTGCTGACAAGGCAGGCGATTGATATGAAAAATCCGCCGACGCAAATTAGCGTCGGCGGATTATATTGTAATTTATTATTCCTGTGTATCAATCTCTCTGTAATCGGCTTCTACATATTGCCCGGCGGCTTTTGAGTGGAAGAAGAATGTAATTACACCCATAACCGCGTCAACGATAAGCGCTATACCGACAAATATTATTGAGAATTCGAGCGATTTGCCCGGTCGGAATATCATAAACAGGCCCGCGCAGATGATTACGAGTGCAAAAATCAGGGGAATCCACCAATATTTGTAATTCATACGCTTCATACCGACGCAGGAATTTATCATAAATGTGCTGATTATGATAAGTATTATACCCAGCGCGATGGGTATAATTTTCAGGGCGGCGCTTTGACTTATGAGGAAGAAGATTCCGACAACGCTGAAAATTATTCCGCCCGTGAGGTAGATTGCGCTTTGCGCGCCCTTTGCCAGGAAGTATATCAGCAGGGCGACAATTCCCGTGAGAGTGAGTACGGCGCCTATCGCCCAGCCTACCGCGTTGACAATAAAGTGTGAACAGGTACAGAAGAAGATTCCCACCGCGAGGCTGATAAGGCTCATTATGAGAACATTGTATTTATTTTTCTGTTTCATATCTTCTCCTTATTTGAGTAAAGATTTATACATCTTGATATACTCACCGGCACTCTTTGCCCACGAGTTGTCGCTTTCCATAGCTCTCTTGACAAGTACGCTCCAACCGTTTTTGTCGCGGTAGCCCTCAATGCCGCGCTTGATTGAGAAGAGCATATCGTGAGCATTGTAGGTTTTGAATGTGAAGCCGTTTCCGCGACCGTCTCCGCTGTCGGTGATAGAATCCTTGAGACCGCCCGTCTCTCTGACTATCGGAACAGAGCCGTATCTGAGGGCAATCATTTGGCTGAGTCCGCAGGGCTCCGACTTTGAGGGCATTAAGAACATATCCGAGCCTGCGTATATTCTGCGCGACAGAGGCGGGATAAATCCGATTGTGACGCCGAGCTTGTCGGGGTATCTTCCTTTCATTGACAGGAAGAATTGCTCATATTCGCTGTCACCCGAGCCGAGAACGACAACCTGAACATCCTGCGTCCGGAGCAGCTCGTCCAAAATGTTTTCTATCAAATCGAGACCCTTGTGGCTGACAAGACGGGTGACGATTCAGATGCCGGGAACATCACCCCTGACCGTCAGGGTGAATTACTTTTGGCTCGCCTCCGTGCAGGCGGCTTTTCCGAGTGAAAAGGTTTCGCTGTCGTAATTTTGTGCGATGTTTTTATCCGTTTGCGGATTGTAATTCACCGTGTCAATTCCGTTGAGAATACCTCGAAGTTTATACGCGCGCTGTTTGAGTATGGTATCTAAGCCGTGGGAGTACCACGGGTCTAAAATTTCGTCGGCATAGCTGCGGGAAACGGTTGAGACAAGGTCTGCGGTTTCAATCGCACCCTTCATATAGTTGACGCAGCCGTCGTATTCGACAAGGCTTTTTGCACTCTCGTCAATTCCCAGCAGGTCACCGAGGCTTTCCATTCCGTACTGACCTTGGTATTGGATATTGTGGATTGTGAACACCGTCTTTATCCCACGGAGCTTCTCCGTGTTTGCGTAGTAAAGCGAGTAGTAAACGGGAATAAGTCCCGTCTGCCAGTCGTTGCAGTTGATTATGTCCGGCTTAAAGTCTATGTGTTTAAGCATTTCAAGCACGGCGCGGGAGAAGAACGCAAAGCGCTCCGCGTCGTCGTAGTAACCGTATAGGTTGTCGCGCTTGAAGTAATATTCATTGTCGATGAAATAGTAGATAACGCCGTCAAGGTGTGCTTCAAAGATTCCGCAGTACTGCATTCTCCAGGACACCGGAACGCCGAAATTGCAGACATACTTCATTTTGCTTCGCATTTCATCGCTGATTTTGCCGTAAAGCGGAACGACGACCCTCGCTCCTACAAATCTTCTTCGCAGGGCAAACGGCAGACTGCCTGCGACATCGGCAAGGCCGCCGCTTGCAACAAAGGGTAAAGCCTCACTCGCTACATATAATACTTTCATTTTATCTCCTGTGAAACGTTAAATAATAATTTTCTTTCCTACATATACCGGGTATGTGTCCGCACCGCTAAGGCGTTTGCCGGGCTTGATGACAACTTCCTTGTCGAGAATTGTGTATTCAAGCTGTGCGTCGTCGGAGACATACGCGTTTTGCATAACGATACAGTTTTTTAGCTTTGCACCCTTGCCCACGGTGACATTTCTGAAAAGTATGCAGTTTTCGACTTCGCCGTCGATAACGCAGCCGTCTGCCACAAGGGTGTTTTTAACATTTGAAGCCAGGCCGTATCTTGTCGGCATGGAGTCCTTTGCCTTTGTGAAGATTGTTCTTTCCGAGCGGAATAAATCCTGTCTGTTCGGTGTGTTGAGAAGGTCCATATTTGCGCCGAAGTATGAGGAAAGTCCGTCAATCATACAGCTGTAACCGGTAAATTCATATGAGAATATTTTAAGTTTGCCTATTTGTCCTAAAATTACATCCTTTTGGAAATGGGGCTCGGAGTGCGCCATACTGTCTGCAATCAGCCTTTGAAGTAGGTGCTTTTCCATCATATATATGTTTAAGCAGTAACTGCCTTCCTTGCCCTGTGCGTTGTCGAGCGATGCCGACACGACCTCTTTATTATCGTTGAGTTGAAGATTGAGTATGTTGGGTATATTTTTCGGAGCCCTGCCTTTTGCGCAGACCATTGTAATATCCGCGCCGGTGTCCTCGTGCTGCTTGATAAGCTCGTCGAAGTCAATATTGGCGACAAGGTTGGAGTCGCTCAAAATGACATATCTCTCGTTGCTGCTTGAAATAAATTTCATGGCGCCGTCAAGGGCTTCGCTTCGCGAGTGATAGTAGCCCGCGCCGCCGAGGTTGAACGGAGGCAGAATGAAAAGTCCGTCCGTCTTGCGCGACAAATCCCAGGGTCGTCCGCTTCCTATGTGGTCCATAAGGGACTGATAGTTGCTTTTTGTGATAACGCCGATTTTTGTTATACCTGCATTCACCATATTTGACAGAGGAAAGTCGATAAGGCGGAATCTTCCTCCGAACGGAACCGAGCCCATAGTTCTAAGGTCGGTCATTTCGCTGAGAGTTTCGTCATGAGCATTGGAAAAAATTATACCTAATACTTTTTTAGACATATTATTCCTCCTCCTTTCCTACGGTTGTACCGGGCGCGACTTTTTCTCCGGCTCCGATACATACCTCGCTGCCGATTACCGAAACGCCCCAATCCTCGGGGTTTTCGCATTTTTCGGGATATTCTCCTACTTGGGCGCCCTGCTCGATAACGGCATTTTCCGCGACTATTGAGTAGAGCACCTTCGCGCCGCTTTTAATCACCGCTCCCGGCATAATAACCGAATCTACAATTTCCGCGCCTTCCTCAATCACAACGTTTGAGAATATTACGCTGAATTCAACATTTCCCGCAATATATCCGCCCTCGGAGATGAGAGAGTTCTGGATTTTTGCGGTGGGCGATGTGTAGTGCGGCGGCATAGAGGTGACATTCGAGTAAATTTTCCAGGAGTCATCGGACAAATCCAAGTCAACATTCGGGTCGATAAGGTCGAGGTTTGCCTCCCAGAGAGAGCCGATTGTTCCGACATCCTTCCAATATCCGTCAAAGGGGTACGCCATAAGCTTTTTGCCGTCGGCAAGCATTGCGGGGATGATGTTTTTACCGAAATCGTGAACGGAGTTCGGGTTGTTTTCGTCCTCGATAAGGTAGCGGCGAAGCTCCTTCCACGAGAATATGTAAACACCCATTGAAGCCTTGTTGCTCTTGGGCTTGGCGGGCTTTTCTTCAAAACCGGAGATACGGTTGTCTTCGTCGGTGAGCATAACGCCGAAGCGTGAAGCCTCCTCCCACGGAC
>CALYOC010000046.1 GCA_945227095.1 uncultured Clostridia bacterium | reverse complement strand
GTAATAGTACAGTTAGTTGCAATTCCCGTTCTGACGGCGTATTCAACAACCTTTTTGTTCACAACGGGCAGTGTTCCGGGCATACCCGAACAAATCTCGCACACATGGGTGTTGGGCTCGCCGCCGAACTGCGTTGTGCAGCCGCAGAATATCTTGGTATCGGTGGAGAGCTCGGTGTGAACTTCAAGACCGATTACGGTTTCAAATTCAGTTGCCATCACTTAACCCTCCTTCTCGTCTGCCACAGGGCTTTTAGGTCTTTTTAAATGGTGATCGGTGTCAAGCTGAAACGCGTGAGCCGCACTCAAAATCTGCTCTTCACCGAAGGGTTTGCCGATAATCTGCGCTCCTATCGGGAGTCCGCTCTTGTCGAAGCCGCAGGGCACGGACACCGAGGGAAGTCCCGCAATATTTATCATAACGGTGTAAATATCACCCAAGTACATCTGAAGCGGATTGGAGAGGTTCTCCCCCATTTTCAACGCCGTCGTGGGCGCTACCGGCCCTAAAATCATATCGTATCTTTCGAAGGCTTCATTGAACGCGGAAATTATCTGCGCCTTCACCTGAAGCGCCTTGTTATAGTACGCGTCATAATATCCGCTCGACAACACAAAGTTTCCGAGCATTATACGCTTTTTAACCTCGTATCCGAAGCCCTCGCTTCGGGATTTGACATAGACATCGAGCAAATCCTCTGCACTCTCGCAGGAATAGCCGTACTTAATTCCGTCAAACCTTGAAAGATTTGAGCACGCTTCCGCACAGGCGATGATATAGTATGTCGGAATGGCGTACTCGGCAATCGGCATTTGAAAACGCTCCACAATCGCTCCGCGGCTCTCGAGAACCTCTGCAACAGACATAACCGCCTGCGCCACCTCGGAATTCAAGCCGTCACCGAAATACTGCTCGGGAATACCGATTTTCTTACCCTTGACATCGGCGCTCTCAACCGCGCTGTAATCAAGCGGAGTAAACTCCATACTTGTTCCGTCCGTTGAATCCCTACCGCTTATTACGGAATACACCGCCGCCGCGTCCAATGCGTCCTGTGCGAGCGGTCCGATTTGGTCCAAACTCGAAGCGTACGCGATAAGTCCGTACCGAGAAACGCTGCCGTATGTCGGTTTAAGTCCTGTCACTCCGCAAAAAGCCGCAGGCTGACGGATTGCGCCGCCGGTGGCGGAGCCCACCGCACAAACCGCCTCTCCCCCCGCAACAGCGGCGGCAGAGCCGCCCGACGAGCCACCGGGGACACGCTGAATATCCCAAGGGTTTTTAGTCGGACCGTAAAACGAGGTCTCGGTAGTTGAGCCCATTGCAAACTCGTCCATATTGAGCTTACCCAAAGTAATCATATCCGCATCGTTGAGCCGCTCGATAACCGTTGCGTTATAAGGCGGTCTGAATCCGGACAAAATCTTTGACGAGCAGGTTGTGAGCTCTCCCTTTGAACATATATTATCCTTAATACCTATCGGTATCCCGGCAAGAGGAGAGGCAACCTCGCCCCTGTCAATCTTCCGCTGAATGACCTCGGCGCGCTCGCGCGCCTTTTGAGAATCGAATACGGTATAACAATTTAATACCTTATCAGTACGATTTACATTATTTTCAACAAAGTCGATAACCTCGCTGACCTTGATTTCTTTACTCTTTATCTTTTCGGCGAGGGTAACTGCGCTTAACATCTTTTCCATAATATCCTCTCCTTATTCCACCGTCTTAGGCACTTTGAAGCAGCCGTCCTTGGAATGCGGCGCGTTTGAGAGTACAGAAGCCCTGCTGTCGCCGTTTGTTACGACATCTTCACGAAAGACATTGTTCACCGGAAAGGAGTGAGACGCAGGCTCAACACCCTCGGTGTCAAGCTCGCTCAACATATCAATATAGCCGAGAACCTCTGACAATTCCTTCTCAACCTTTACTTTTTCGGACTCGCTGAGTTCTATTCTCGCGAGCTTTTCCAAATAAATTACTAAATCCTTATTGATTTCCATAATTCTCTCCTGAGATTATAATATATACTTTGTTATTTTAACATATATAAACACAGTTTGCAAATAAAAAAGCAGGGCGAAAACCCTGCTTTATCAGACAATATTTACTGGACGGATTTCCAGCCGGCGGACATAACTCCCTCTTCGACGGAAATTCGGGAAACCATCTTTTCAATCTGCACGGATTGGTTCTCGTCGCTCAATACGGTTGCCTTGATTTTAACAACATCATTTTCTGCATCCGCAGACTCAATATCCTTGAGCACCGTCTGCTCCGAAGCGACCATCTGCGTTATCAGGGTGCGGATTCGGTACTCCTCGTTGTCCGCACAGGTGACTCGAATCGCATACATCTTCTCCCGGTACGAATCATCCTGATGATCGGTGATAAGCCGAGCATCTCTAATCTTGTGTGCGACCGGACGAAGTGCGACATTGATAAGAAGAATTATCGCGGATCCGATTATAGGCTTCCATAGGGAGCCGTTGGCACACAGAACGCCTATAGCTCCGGAACACCAAATTGTCGCGGCGGTGTTAAGTCCGCGAATGTTAAGTCCCTGCCGCATAATGACACCGGCACCCAAAAAACCGATTCCGGTTACAACCTGCGCCGCAACACGCGTTTCGTCCTTGATATCGACGCCGGAAGCAAACGAGAAGCTTGTGAACAGGAACGCTCCGACGGCAACAAGTACATTTGTGATAATGCCTGCCGGATGCCTGGACCACTGACGCTCAAAACCGATAATAAATCCCAAAAATACCGCCAAAAGACAACGAATAGTGAACTCGACTATCTCACCGTCAAATGCAAGGGAAAATAAATTCTGAACGACGCTCATTTTTACCTCCGAATAACATAAATATTGCTACTCAATTCTTAAAAATCAAGTAACAATATCTAACTTCAATTTCTTTCTCTCTTTATATTAACATCTTACTACTGTTTCACGAATTTGTCAAGGCGGGAACGGCATGATTTGCGTTCCGACAAGACAATGTTTCACAAATTCACCGCTTCACCCTCGGCAGATTAAAGAACGCATTTCAGAAACTCTTTCGTTCGCTCCTCCTTGGGATTTGTGAAAATCTCCTCGGGGGTTCCCTGCTCGACGATATATCCGTCCGCCATAAAGATAACACGGTCCGCAACATCTCTTGCAAAGCCCGTTTCGTGAGTGACAACAACCATTGTCATACCCTGCGCCGCAAGCTCCTTCATAACCGAAAGAACCTCTCCGACCATCTCGGGGTCGAGCGCCGAGGTCGGCTCGTCAAACATCATTATATCGGGATTCATAGCCAAAGCACGCGCTATGGCAACCCTCTGCTGTTGGCCGCCCGAAAGCTGCTTGGGATAGGCATCCGCCTTATCCTCAAGCCCTACGCGCTTCAAAAGCGACATCGCCTTTTCCTCCGCCTGCGCCTTTGTCATCTTCTTCAAATCAACGGGCGCAAACATAATATTTTTCTTAACGGTCATATTCGGGAAAAGATTGAACTGCTGGAATACCATTCCGATGTTTTCACGAATCTTATTGATATTCGCCTTCTTGTCATTTACGACATATCCGTCAATTTCGACAGTTCCCTTTGTGGGCACCTCCAAAAGATTCAGACAGCGTAAAAAGGTTGATTTACCGGAGCCGGACGGTCCTATAACACAGACTACCTCGCCTTCCTCAACCTGCAAATCCACTCCCTTTAAAACCTGTAAATCGTCAAAATATTTGTGGAGTCCGACAACATTTACCTTGTGCTTATACTCTCTTTTTTCGAGCTCTTTTTTCATCGTTGTTCATCCTCCTTTCGATTTGTTTGGAAATAATTGTAAGGATTGTAACCGCAAGCAAATAGAAGCAGGCAACTATCGTCCATGTCGCAAAGGAATCCATTGTCCTGCCGATATATATTTTCGCCTGATAGACGATTTCGGCAAATCCGATTACAGATACGATTGATGTATCCTTCAAGGTGATAATAAACTGGTTTACAATACTGGGAACACATATTTTAAGCGCCTGAGGAAGAATAACTCTATACATCGCTCTGCCCTTGGAGAGTCCCAGTGAACGCGCCGCTTCCATCTGTCCTTTGTCAATGGCGGAGATACCGCTGCGAAAAATCTCACTCAAATACGCGCCTGCATTAAGGCTCAGAGTTACTACACCGGCGGTGAAGGGCTCAATTCTGAATGTCGCCCAAGACGCGCCCATAGCCGCAAACATCGGTACAGAGCTTCCCAGCATTGATTTGCCGATGACCTGAATGAGCTGAGGCATGGCAAAGTAAATGTAAAACGCCTGAACAATAAGCGGTGTTCCGCGGATAATCCAAAGATAAAATTTGTTGATTGCTCTTAATACTTTCGAACGGCTGACCCCGAAAAGACAGGTGATAAGTCCGAGGAAGAAAGCTATCAGCAGAGCAAGTAATGTTGACTCAACGGTGTAAAGGAAACCGCTGAAAAGCATTTCCCAAAGAGTTCCGTCAGACAAAACTTTTTCAAAATTCATAATATTACTACTCCTGTTTTTGCCGGTTTAATCGGTTTTCCGATTGAAAATCATACTTCTTTAACAAATAAAACTAAAAGAGGAAATCGGGCAGTGGCGTTTATACGCCATACCGAAACGGCTGTTTAATGCCGAAAAAAATTGAAATCGGGCTGTTGGTATTAGCAACAGCCCTTTAATTCAATTCAGTTGTAAAGCGCCTTAACCCTCGTAGGTTACTCCGTATTTGCTGCAAATTTCAGCCATTTTTCCGTTTGAAATAATGTTCTGAAGTCCTGCCTGGAACTTGGCGAGAAGCTCTGTATTCTCACCCTTCATAACGGCGAAGCCGTAAGGTGAGCCCTTGAAGCCCTCTGCCTCGGCAGCTTTAAGGTCTGTGACAACCTTGAGTCCGTTGCCCTGTGCGCAACCGTACGCGATAACGGGAGCGTCCTCGAAGCAAGCGACCGCTGTACCGGTCTTAACAGCCTCATACATCATAGGACTGTCATCAAAATAAGTGATCTTGAAGGAATACTTATCCTTCAAGCCCTCTGCCATTTCAGCACCTGCGGTGCCTTTCTTGGCGGCTACATTCTTGCCCTTGAGTCCGCTGAAATCCTTGATGTCGCTGTCGGCGGCAACTGCCATACACTGATAGCTTTGGAAATAAGCGTCGGAGAAGTCATATTTTTTCTGACGCTCTTCGGTAATGCTCATACCTGCGATAACTCCGTCTGCCTGTCCGGATTCGAGCGCTGTAACAGCGGCGTCAAAGCCGATGGAGTTGAGTTTGTAGGTAAAGCCTTGGTCCTGCGCGATAGCTGCAAGAATGTCAACATCAATACCTGTGAAGTTACCGGACTCATCGGTAAACTCAAAGGGAGCAAATGTTGTATCGGTTGCGATGATGTACTCTGCTTCCTCCTTCTTGGAGCAGCCTGCAAGACAGACAAGAACCATTACAGCCGACAATGCGAGAACGGCTATTTTCTTTAAATTTTTCATGATTTTCCTCCTAATTTTATTTTAATTAGTTTTCATATTACCATAATCTACCTTAAAAGTCAAACAAAAAAGTATTTATAACCACCTGCCGACGAATACCTACGGTTATGCACTTGCAGATTTTTCGGCAAAAAACCTTTTGGATTTCCGATTTTGCAAGTTTTCAATTCCCGCACTTGCAAAACAATATAAACCGCCGATTACATATTAACGCGCGCCGCAGAGCGCTTAAATCACCTCGTTTTACAATCGGTATTTTACCTTCAAAGTGAGAAAAAGCACCGAGTTTTCGGTGCTTTTTCTGCACAAGCGCGGTAAGCTCTCGCGGCTGCAAAAGATTTTAGACGGAGAAAACACTTTGTCTTATCACACAATCCGCTCAGAGCTTTGCTTGTCGAATAAATGGATTTTATCACTCCTGAGGCGAACGGAAACCTCCTGTCCGGGTGTGAAGGATGAATCCGCACTCACGCGCGAGATAAGCCTTTGCGAGCCGTAAAGCATATGGACATATGTTTCATTTCCCATAAGCTCCGTCACCTCGACCTCGGCTCGCAAGCCCTCACAGTCGGAAATACATAAGTCCTCCGGCCTTATTCCCAACACTACCTCCCTGCCGCCAAGCTCCCCCAGCGAGGCGGGAACTGTCTCCGGCGTCAATTCCAACAAAGTATCTCCGAGTTTCAGCTTATAATCTCCGCCTTCCGAAATTACCGTGCCGCTCAAAAAATTCATCTGCGGAGTGCCGATAAAGCCTGCCACAAAAATATTCGCCGGTCTGTCATAAAGCATTTGAGGTGTGTCAACCTGCTGAATAAAGCCATCCTTCATAACGACGATTCGGTCACCCATTGTCATAGCCTCCGTCTGGTCGCTGTCTCTTATACACATCTGACGCTGCCGACGATCTTACGCGTGTAGA
>CALYOC010000045.1 GCA_945227095.1 uncultured Clostridia bacterium | reverse complement strand
GCATATTGTGTTCAACTCTCCTCACCTTAAAGGGATAAAGTGCGGCGAACGAGCCGTTAAAACTTATTTTAGGAGAAACTCATGTTATCACCCCTGGCAGACAGAATAAGACCGGAAGAGTTAGAGGACATTTGCGGACAGAAGCACCTGTTGGCAGACGGTATGCCCCTGCGCAACATTATCGACGGCGGACAGATACCGAATATGATTTTTTACGGACCGTCCGGCGTGGGAAAGACAACACTTGCGAACATTATTGCAAAGCGCACGGACAAGGCGTTCCGCAAACTCAACGGCACGACCGCTTCGACCTCGGATATAAAGGAAATTGTCAAGGAGCTTGACACAATGCTCGCGCCTAACGGAGTTTTGCTCTACCTTGACGAGATACAGTATTTCAACAAAAGGCAGCAACAATCTCTGCTCGAATATATCGAAAACGGGAAGATTACACTTATCGCTTCGACGACGGAAAATCCGTATTTTTACATCTACAACGCGGTTTTGAGCCGCTCGACCGTATTTGAATTTAAGCCGCTCACGCCCGATGATGTTGAACCGGCGATTCTCAGGGCATTCAACTTTTTACAAGACGAGTCGGGAGTTGAGATAACTCTTGAGGACTCAGTTGTACGCCATATCGCGCACGCTTGCAGCGGAGATGTCAGAAAGGCGATAAATTCCTGCGAGCTGTGCTTCCTCTCGGCAAAAGTCCGTGACTCGTCGGTCACAATCAGTCTTGACTTGGCGAAAAGCCTCACTCAAAAAAGCTCTATGCGGTACGACAGGGACGCGGACAACCACTATGACTGCCTCTCAGCCTTTCAAAAGTCAATGCGCGGTTCGGACCCCGACGCTGCGGTTCATTATCTGGCAAGGCTTCTCAGCGCGGGTGATTTGCCCGGCGCCTGCAGGCGGCTTCTCGTATGCGCGAGTGAAGATGTAGGACTTGCCTATCCTCAGATAATCCCGATTGTCAAGGCGGCGGTAGACACCGCGCTTCAGGTCGGGCTTCCCGAGGCGAGAATACCTCTGGCGAACGCGGTTATTTTGGTTGCGACAAGCCCGAAGTCGAACAGCGCAATTTGTGCCATTGACGAAGCGATGGCGGACATCGCCGCGGGCCGCGGCGGAGAAATTCCCGACAGCATTAAGGACTCTCATTATTCGGGCGCTTCGGATTTGGGGCGCGGCAAGGGGTATGAGTATTCCCACAACGGGAGGAACCATTATATCAAACAACAATTTCTGCCCGACGCGCTCAGGGACAGGGTGTATTATCACTACTCCGACAACAAACTTGAGCAGGCGGCAAAGGCTTATTGGGATAAGATTAAATCCGAGTAGATTGAGGTAAAAATGACAAAAAGCCGTTTGAAGTGAGATGCTTCAAACGGCTTTTGTGATTATATCATCTATCCTTTATCTTTTGAATAACAAATACAATTGCGAATACCAATATGTTAGCGCTGACAATGCTTGCGCCCGTCGGAACGGAGAACACAAAGGAAAAATATATGCCTGAGACAAAGCAGACAACGCTGATAATCACGGAGAAGATTACAACACTTTTAAATTTTTTGCAAATTCTCATAGCGCTCAACGAGGGGAACACCACAAGGCTTGAAATGAGCAGCGTACCCATCATTCGCATACCGAGAACTATCGTGACGGCGGTGAGGGTTGCGATAAGCGCGTTGTAAAGTCCGGTCTTAATTCCGGTTGCGGTGGAAAAGCTTTCGTCAAAGGTGACGGCAAAAATGCGGTTGTAAAAGAGAATATACATCAGCATTACCGCCGCGCTTAGTATCACGCCGAGAATGACATCATTTTTACTCATAGCAAGAATACTGCCGAACATATAGTTGCTTATGTCGGTGTTCATGCCGGAAGTTAAAGACACCACCATAACACCGACGGCGAGTGCGCCGGAACACATAACGGCAATAGCCGCGTCACCCTTTATCTTTGAATTTTCGCCGAGCCGAAGCAGTAAAAATGCCGCCGCGATACACACGGGAATTGACACGGCGAGCGGCGCGGCGTTGAGCGCATACGCTATTGCAAGCGAAGCAAAACCGACGTGAGAAAGTCCGTCACCTATCATCGAGTACCTTTTTAAAACGAGGTTTGTGCCGAGCAGAGCGGCACAGACGCATACGAGTATTCCGACCGTCAGCGCCCTGATAATAAAGGGATAGGACAACATTTCGGAAAACGAACTAAGCAAGCGGCTCACCTCCCAAAAACTTTTTACCCAACTCGCTTTCACGGTACTCCTGTGCCGTGCCGAAAAAGTGGGAGTTGTTTCCGAGGTACAGTATATGGCTGGCTTCGTTGACCGCAGAATTTATGTCGTGTGAAACCATTATTACTGTTATCCCCCGCTCGATGTTTATTTGTGAAATGAGCTTGTAAAAGTCCTTTGTCATAAGCGGGTCAAGACCTGTTGTGGGCTCGTCTAAAAGTATAACCTTTTTGGCGGCGCAAAGGGCTCTTGCAAGCAAAACGCGCTGTTGCTGACCGCCCGAAAGTTCGCGGTAACATTCGTCCTTAATATCCTCGACGCCGAGGGTTTTAATCATCTCATTTGCCCTGTTTTTGTCAGCTTTTGTGTAAAACGGGGAGAATTTGTGAGAGTTGAGTGTTCCCGAAAGCACGACTTCCATAACGCTTGCGGGAAAATCCTTTTGAGCCGGCGATTGCTGCGGCAGATAGCCTATGTCCGTGCTCTTTAAACCGTCCGATGAGCAAAAATGTCCCTGCGACGGCTTTTTAAGTCCGAGAAGCCCCTTTAGAAGGGTGCTTTTTCCGGCGCCGTTTTCACCGACAATACACAGGTAATCACCGGCGTTTATACTAAATGACAGGTTGTTTAGTACCGTGTTTTTGCCGTAGGACATACTCACATTGTGACATTCCAAAACAGCCATCAGTTCAGCGCCTCCTTTAATACTTCAATATTTTCTTCCATCAGCGAAATGTATGTCTGACCGCTTTCAAAATCCGACAGGGATATATTGTGAACGGCGTTGAGCTGTCTGCTTTTTGCACCGGTGGACTCGCAGATTATGTCACATAGGTTTTCGTTTGAAAGTTCGGTGTGAAACACCACGGGGATATTGTCCGATTTTACCTTGTTGATTAGAAATGCCATAGCCGCGGCGCTCTCCTGCGTAGAGGTTGAACAGCCGGGGTACGCGGCGTAATATTTCAGCGAATATTCCTCGCAGAAGTAGAGGAACGGAAATCTGTCCGCGACGATTATCTCTCTTCGCTTTGCTTCGTTTATCGTCTTGCGAATTTGCAAGTCAAGCCGGTCAAGACGCGCCGTGTACTGTGCGGTGAGCGCTTTGTAGGTGTCGGCATTTTTTTCGTCCGATTCACACAGGTATGAGCAGAGCGTTTCGGTTATTTTTTTCGCGTTTTTGACAGATGTCCAAACATGCTCGTCGAGTTCGTGCTCGTCCTCGTGTCCGCCGCCGTCGTGTTCAAAGTCCGGCTCGTCCGCTGTTTCGACCATATCGGTGAGTTTGACGGCGGTGAGGCTCTCGTTGTCGGTCGAGGAGAGTATGTCCTCAACCCATTCGTCCGAATCTCCTCCGCAGAATACGAACAAATCACAGCTTGATATTTCTACAATCTCCTTCGGAGTGGGCTCGTATGTGTGCACCTCCGCTCCGGGCTTTAAGAGCATTTTAAGGTCCGCCAAACCGCCGCTTATCTGCCTTAAAAAGTCGTATTGAGGAAAGGCGGTGCATACAATTTTGAGTTTATCCGTGTCTCTTCCGTCCTCTCGCACGGCACAGCCGCAAAGAGAGGTTGTCAGTAGGATAAGACAGGATACTATACAAAAAAGCTTTTTCATTTTCCACCTGCTTTAAAACTGCAAAACCGCAGTAACACTGCGGTTTTGATGACTTAATATTAAACCGTGAGAAGTCCCGCGTCGAGCACATATTGACTTCCCGTGACATATTTTGCCTTGTCGCTCGCAAGGAAAAGAACGCTGTCCGCGACATCCTGCGGCTCAATCCACGGAACGGGGAGCAGATTTCCCGCGCTCGCCTCGGCGATTTCCTCGGGAGTTTTGCCCTCCATATCGGCAAGCCCGTCATTCATCGGGGTGTTCACTCCCGTCGGGTGTATGCTGAGAACTCTGATTCCGTAGGGAGCGAGTTCAAGCGCCCAGCTCTTTGTCATACCGGTGAGCGCCCATTTGCTCGCGGCATAGTGAGAGAGCCTTCTCATTCCGCGCAGGCCGCCTACCGAGGAGTTGTTGATGATAACGCCGCTTTTTGCCGCCTTCATATGAGGAATTACATATTTTGCGGTCAGCCAAGCGCCCTTTGCGTTGATGTCCATCATAGAGTCCCATTCGTCCTCTGTCATTTCGTCGGCAAAGGCGTATGCGCAGATACCGGCGTTGTTTATGAGTATATCTATTTTTCCGAATGCGTCAATGCCCGCTTTGACCGCGTTTTCGCAGTCTTCCGCCTTTCTGACATCGCCGCCGTAGATTATGCACTCACTGCCGAGCTGCTCAATTTCTTTTTTTAAATCCTCAAGAGCCTGCATACTCGCGTCATTGTATGACGGATAACCGATTTTCTTACCTAAGTCGAATGCAATTATCTTTGCGCCCTCTTTGGCAAAGGAGAGGGCCATAGCTTTTCCCTGCCCTTTTGCGGATCCGGTTATATAAACTACTTTTCCTTCAAATTCCATTATATTACCTCTTTGTGTACGGTTGGAGACAATCGTCGAGTTCGACTTCCAACGCGTTGTTGATTAAATTTGTCGCTATCATCATTCCCGCAAACGCAGTCAGCAGGACAATCTGTTCATCGGTGAATTTTTCTTTAAGGCGGGCAAAGAGCTCGTCGTCAACACAGTGCTCGGATTGAAGTCCGCCGCAGGCGCGCCCGTAATCCCACAGCAACTGCTCGGTTTGACCGAGTTCAAGATTGTCGGGGTCCTTGCCGTTATCTTTAAGAATTTTTCTGAAAAATGTTGAACAAATAAGGCAATCGTCCTGTGTGGAGATTGCGTAAGCGAAGACATCCGTTGCGAAATCTCCGGCGAATTGAGCCACAGAGTCCCTGAGCGGGTACCACTCCATAAGCACTTTAAAGGAGGGCACATGGTTGAGCAGAGTTTTTTTCATATTTGTAATTCTGCCGTGCTTTTCAACCTGTTCGTCCCAAAGCTCTTTTACCTCGGATGAGGAATTTTCATATTCTTTCATCGGTATTCTCATAAAGTTCACCTCGTTTAATTCGTTGTTATCTATTATATATTATTGGAGTTTTTAAATCAATACGACACTTGAAAAAAAGTACGGTTAAATATATAATAAAGAATATGTAAAAACATAGTTTAAGAGGTGTGTAAAATGATTTGTCTGTATATCATTCTTGCAGTTATAGCGGCGGCACTTGCGGTAATGCTTATCAGGACGGTGAGAATTAAGTCCGACGCGGTTAAGCCCGATGAAAATTACAAAGGGGAACAGATAGATATTGAGTCTGCGCTCAAGAAGTTACAGGGTGCAATCAGAATTCCCACCGTCACGGTAAATTATGATGACGAGCAGTCTAAGGAACCGTTTTTTCAGCTGCATAAATATCTGGAGAAATCATTTCCTCTTTTTCACGAGCACGCACAAAAAACAGTTGTAAACGAGTGCGCTCTGATATATAAAATCGAAGGTACCGACGACTCCCTGCTGCCCGCGTGCTTTTTGGGGCATATGGATGTTGTACCGCCGCAGGACGAGGGCTGGCAGAGAAATCCGTTCAGCGGTGAAATTGACGATGAATTTATTTACGGCAGGGGCAGCTTTGATATGAAGGGACAGCTCATTTCCCTGCTTGAAAGTTTCGAGATAATGTATCAAAGGGGTTTTGCTCCGCGGCGCACGGTTTACTGCTGCTTCGGTTGTGACGAGGAAGTTTCGGGAAATTCCGCAAAGGCCATGTGCGCTTATTTAAAAGAGAAGGGCGTTAAAGCGGAGTTTATATTTGACGAAGGAATGACGCTGCTCGACGCGTCCGTTGTGGGGATAAAGACCTTGGCGCTTGTGGGTGTCTGCGAAAAGGGATATGCAAATATAAAAGTCACTGCCACAGGCAAGGCGGGCCACGCCTCAATGCCGCCCGCCGAAAACGCAGCCACAATTTTAGCCCGCGCGGTCACAAGGATAAATAAACATCAGATGAAGGCATATTGGTCGGAGCCTCTCAAATGCCTGATTGAAAAGGTTGCTCCGCACACCAAATTTTTCTTTAAATTTATCATGGCAAACTCCGCCGTGTTCAGACCTCTGCTCAAGCCCATACTCTGTAAAGTCGACCCGAGTACAAACGCTCTGTTAAGAACAACTATGGCGGTCACTATGCTTGAGGGGTCAAAGGCGGCGATTGTGATAC
>CALYOC010000044.1 GCA_945227095.1 uncultured Clostridia bacterium | reverse complement strand
TATCCATGTTCACCCAGGGCGGCTACGACATTACCGGACTGCTGCCCGCCGGGCAGGTCGACCTGGGTGGTGTCACCGGTGACCACGATCTTGGCCCCGAAGCCCAGCCGGGTCAGGAACATCTTCATCTGCTCTTGGGTGGTGTTCTGCGCCTCGTCGAGAATGATAAAGCTGTCATCAAGCGTTCGTCCGCGCATATAGGCAAGAGGAGCGACCTCAATATTGCCGCGCTCCTGGTATTTATTAAAACTGTCCGCACCGAGCAAATCGAAAAGCGCGTCATACAGCGGACGAAGATACGGGTCAACCTTCTGTTGTAAATCACCGGGCAAAAATCCGAGCTTTTCGCCTGCCTCAACCGCGGGGCGGGTGATGATAATTCTGCCGACCTCCTTTGCCCGCAGAGCCTTTACCGCCATGGCAACCGCAAGGTATGTCTTTCCGGTTCCGGCAGGTCCGACTCCGAGAACTATTGTATTGTCATTTATCGCCTCGATATATTTACTCTGACCGACCGTCTTTGGCTTAATCGGCTTCCCCGATGACGAAATACATATACAGTCCCCTGCGAGCCGCTTTATACTATCCTTCGCTCCGTCACCGACAAGCGACAAGGTATAACGCACCTTTTGCTCATCCAAGGTTTGACCTTCTCTGATGAGCATTAAAAGGCTGTTTATTGTATCGTATGCCTTGATGACATTCTTTTCCTCGCCTTCAATCTTAATCTCACCGGCGCGGTTTACAACCCTGACGGAGCACTCCTTTTCAATCAATTTTATATTTTTATCAAAGTTTCCGAAAAGCCCTATAACCTGCTCCATTCGGTCTGCACAAATAATTTTTTCCATATAAAATTCCTTATTTCGTTTTAAGGCGTGTACGACCTGTAAAACATTATAAAATAATTATACATATTAGTATATCAAAAAGTTTTAAAAAAATCTATAATATATAAAAATTACCGCTTGTCGCGACAAAACCGCACCTCAAATGACATACGCTATAAGGAATAATTTCTCCAAATATCAACTTTCGGCACAATAATTTGCTAAATACCCCCGATATGCAGCTCCATATCGGGGGCGACTTTTCCGAGAAATATACAACGCCTTATCAGCGCTTGCCAAAAAAAGTGCGGCTTTAAGCTTATCTTCCGATATTTATTCTTACACTCTTTGCAATATTTTCATTCACAAGGTACGAGTAATAAAAGATGTATGTGTCAACTTCCCCGGAGACCTTGACCTTCCGTGAAAGAATCTTTGTTCCCTCGGGGAAGCTTTTTTCAAATTTTTCAGCCTCATTTCTCGACATACTTCGCGCCCCGGCAAGTGTAGCGTTGTATTCGACGGTTTTAGTTTGCCTATATAAAACCTTTGAAACACTCACCGGTATTTTAACACCGAAAAGAGAAAAATCACGCTTAATTTCCGTTCTCTCCCATTCGCCCTGCGGCTCGCTGAAAATAAACAGCGGTATTTTCATTCCCCAAAAATACAAAATGTCTTTTCGGCGCGTTTTTCCGGTGTAAACAGTCTTTTTTGCCCTCTTTTTAACATATATTTTCTTATCCTTTTTCACCTGCGCGAAAACCTTTGCCCTCGCCGTATGAAGAACTGTGGCATCGGTGTTTTCATAGTACAGCGTTCCGCTGACAAGTAAATCTCCTTTACACACCGAATCTCCCTTATTTACGCACTTTTCGCCCTCATACACCTTCATATCTACAATAATTCCGTCCTCTGCGGCGACAACATTCATCGGCACCTGCTCACCCTTTATCCTCGGTTTTACATTCCCTTCCAGCACCTCAATACGCGCAAAGGAGCCGTCTATATTCACATTTACCCACGCAACGGACGGATTTTCGTCCGTAATCCTCTTCCTTAGCACCGACGGCTTAATTTTTCCCTTAAAAGCACCTATATAAAGTCCGGATTTTTCCGCCGAGCGAAGCACCGACTCGGTGCTGATTGACGAGTTGCCGCTGACATCAATTCGCCATATACTTCGGGAATAAAAAGTGAGCATAATGCTGAATATCGCCGCTCCGATAAACAGACCCGCTCTCAAATGAATCTTTTTATAGAAAAACGGCAAGCCGTGCTTCCCGAGCATATGCAGCTTTACGCCGCTCTTTTTTGCGATTTCCGCCATCTCCCTGTACCCGCTTATAGTCGTATCACCGATAAAGCCGGAGGAAGTGTTTTTTGAGTTCCAAATAGGAATCCTTTTCCCTGCGGCGAGATTGATAAACCTCTCCGTGAATCCCCCTGTGGCAGTAAAGCGGACAAAGCCGAAAATATATCTCAAAAACGCAAACATACTATGAAAAGGAAACCTCCATAATCGTTCCCGAAATCTGCGCCGCCGAATCTGCAAGTGCGCAAAGGCTCAATTCATCACCCTTTACACTCACAGCGCGCTTGCCCAAGTTCAGCTTAATTTCGTCCTGCGTGTAGAGAAGAACTCCGGCGCACCCCTCGATGAGCATACGGCTGTTTCCCGTTATTTCAATATGAGATACTCCTTTTAGTATATCCTCGGGCATACCCAAGGTCGCAAAAATTTTCTCCTTGTTCACATAAACCACCTCTAAATCATATGGCAAAGTGTCATTTCATATGATTGCAAAGAGGTGAAAAAAATGAAAAAACGCTTATCCTACTTCAACACTGCAGGATTTGTCGCCCTGACAATTGTCGGTGTTTTACTGATAGTATTTTCCGCACCTGTCAAACAAGGTGTTTCAAACGGAATAGACATATGCTTAAATACCATTATCCCCTCGATGTTTCCGTTTATGTGCCTGGGACAAATTGCGATAAACTGTATTTCGGACGAATATGTGCCGAAATTTATAGAAAAGGCGTTTTTTTATACCTTCGGTCTGCCCAAGCAGGCTATTAAAACCGTAATCATCGGGCTGTGCGGCGGTTATCCGACAGGAAGCTTTGTGGCAAGTACACAGTTTGAAAAAGGAGAGCTCAGCGCTGCGCAGGCGAAAAAAATTATGCTGTTTTCTCTAAACAGCGGCCCCGCATTTTCAATACTCGCCGTGGGTGAAAATATGTGCCACTCAAAAGTTCTCGGACTGTTTGTGTTCATCAGTTCAACACTGTCCTGTATAATAACCGGGATAATCCTCGGTGCAATCGGCAAAAGCTCCGAAACACTTGAAGCGAAGCCAACTCAGTTTAAAAAAGACTCCCTCTCGCAGGAATTTACACGGAGCGTTGAAAAAAGCGTCGGCGCGAGCTTAAAAATGTGCGGCTGGATAATGATTTTCTCAGCGGCACTCTCCCTTGCGGAAAACCCCGGTATTCCCGAAAGTGTTAAGACTATTTTAGCCGCCGTATCAGAGGTCACGGTGGGTTGTATTAAAAATTCAAATTCTCCGGTTATACTTGCCGCGGTAATAAGCTGGGGCGGTATCTGCGTTCACTGTCAAATAAAAGGATTTATGAATAATGTTAATATTAAAACATACGAAGTCGTCCTCGTACGCGCCGCGGCGGCGGGTATCTCGGCATTTATAATGTGGATAATGCTTAATATATTTCCGCAGGTTAAAAGCGCGGCGGCAATAAAAAACTACACCGTCACACCGACATATTCCGGCGTCGGTATAACGATGTGTTTAATTGTCCTTATGATAATTTTCATTCTCGACAGAAAAGTGACTCTCGGATTTAATAAAAACCGATAAATCGGCTCTTAAAGCTCAAATTCCTCCTCGGAAAATTCCGTGCTTAAATCCGGCTGTTTTTTCGGCACCCTCTTAAAGATGTCATAATCATACGAATCGCAACAATCCTGCGATTTGTCAAGCCGGCAAATACCGTCCTCGGCATTCCTGCACCATTCGCAATTGGGGTTTTTATCATATTTATAAAAATTCGACATACAAAGCTCCTTTAAAGTTCACAAAGACAAAGATTTACTCCCGCCGAGGTTATATCTATCATTCCGTACCGTCCGTCATAAACGCTGCCCGGATTCATTATATACATACCGTCTTCATAATCCTTAAACGGAATATGCGTGTGTCCGAAAAGTACTATATCCGCTCCCATACACGCGGCGTGTGACTTCAACTTCTCGTATGTGAACTTCACATCATACGCATGACCATGACAGAACAGTATCCTTTTCCCGCCGAGTTCGATAAACCGCTCATCTTCATTCTCACAAAACAAATCACAGTTTCCGCGCACGGCATACAACGCCTTATCCGAAATATTTTCTCTCACACTTTCAATATCGTACGCTCCGTCACCGAGAAAGATTACGGCACTCGCTTCACTGTGAAGCTCGCATATTTCCCTGAGACGACCGACTCTTGTATGAGAATCACTCAAAACTAAAATTCGCAATAATATTTCAACTCCTGACGGCATAGTAATTACTGTTGAGAAAAGTAAAACAATATATTAGAAATTATCGTAAACTTAGCTCAACTTACATTATATTTAATTGAGGCGATGAAATCAATGGTAAATAATTTTAACAGCGACGAAATAAGAAAACTCACGGAAAATCTCAACGAAAAAAATGTCAGAGATTTTGCCGAACACCATTTGAGCGAAAACGAAAAACGGCAGTTAAACGAAATACTCTCCGACAAAAACAAACTCAAAGACATTATGAACTCACCGCAGGCAAAAGAACTGATGAAAAAATTCGGAGGCAGAAATGGATAAAGACTTAGGCGACATCAACAGCATTATTTCCGGTCTTTCCGACAAGGATATTGAGAGCCTAAAAAGTATGGCAAACCAAATTTTCGGAACGAGCGAAAGCCAAAGCTCGCCAAGATCGAGTACGGACTCCCGGCAGTCACCTGAGCAATCCTCACCGAAGGAAGGCTCCGAGCTCTCCTCTTTAATGCAGGAAATGCCCAACCTCAATTTGTCCGCTCTCTCCGGTCTGATAAAGGGCTTTAAACAAGACGACGCACGGCTCGACTTGATAAAGGCCCTCAAGCCCATGCTAAGCCCCGCGCGCCAACACCGAGCCGACGAGGCAATCAAAATGCTTAAAATGTTTAATATGCTTCCGATGCTGCAAAAATCGGGCATATTGGGAGATTTGATGAAATAATGAACTATTCATACGATGAAATAAATAAGATGGAAAACGCCGCTATGGAGCGCGTGCGGCGAATGCAGGAGCATGAAAGAGAATTGGCACGGCAAATGAACAGGGATTTATCTTTTTCGCCCGAACAAAAGCCAAAGGGTCAACCGCAGAAAAAGGCGGTCAGGGAGGAGCACCGCGACAATATTCCTCACACAAAGCACACGCGTATGCCCGTAGAATTCAGCGGAAGAAGAAATTCATTCCTACCCTCACTCCCGTTTGCAACGGACAATGACTCCTGGCTGATTATCTCCCTGCTACTTCTGCTGCAGCAGGAGCACGCAGACAATCTGCTCTTGCTTGCGCTCGTATATATCCTTATGTAAAAAAATGCCCAAAAGCTGAATTATATGCTTTCGGGCTTTTTTTATGTTTTATTTTGTAACAGCTGTTCTCGCGGTTGACCAGTCGGAATAGATATTGACCTTCCCGACGCTCTTATACGCTCTGACCTTTACATAATAGCGTTTTTTCTTTGCAAGGGTGAGCGTTTTGGAAAGAGTTTTGTACGACACCGCGGTATATTTGGTAGTCTTGGAGGTGAACTTCGAGGAGGTAGAGTATGCTATTTGATACCCTGTGCAGGAGGAAACCTTGCTCCATCGCACCCTCCACTCCCTTGGCTTACGAGAGGTGACGGCCGTCTGACTGCCCTTTGTCGGGTTTGGCGCCCTCGCAAGCCGCACCGCCGGACTGTATAAAACGGTGGAATCCGAGCATTTTTTATAAGCATATACCTTAAATGTATAAGCCGTGCCGGGCTTGAGTCCCGTTATTCGGACAGAATTTACGGATGAGGCTACAGTTTTCACCTTTTTGGAATTGTTGTAAATTACATATCCTGTGATATTTTGAGCCGCGGCAACCTTGTTCCACGACACTGTGAGCGCGGAGGTTTCATACTTGCTTATACGCAATGATGTCGGCGCGGTGGGCTTAATATAAAACCTTGTGCTTACGCTGTCATCATACGGGCTTTCTGCTGTGGGATTGACAGTTACAGTATATGAGCCCTTGGCAACGGAGTATTGAGAAGTGCAGGTGTAATCGTCACTACGTATCTTCGATCCGTTTAATGTGACATAATTCACCTGTGCCTTTTGAGCCTTGCCGTTATATGTAAGATTCTGCGACTTCAGGACAATCTTTGCCTGTGCAAGACTGATACCCTTAATAGTGAACTTCTTTTGAGCGAAGCCCGAATATCTGCCCTGGAATTTTACATCTACATTGCCGACGCCCTTGCCCGTATTGTTTGAATAGCTGACGGTATAATATTTGTCATTCACCTCAACGCCTTTGATGCTCACACTTAAAACCTTCGGAGTGAAGGTGTCCCCGGCG
>CALYOC010000043.1 GCA_945227095.1 uncultured Clostridia bacterium | reverse complement strand
TATTATCCAACCTCCTCGGTCACTGAGACCGGGGAGGTTTTGTGTTATTGTTTATCTGTATGATAGGTATTGATTTTTATTTATTTCAATAAAAACATGACAAAAAGGCATATGATGATTATAATTTTTTAGGCGGTTTTTTCGTTTTTCGGGAAGGGGAAAACTGTTTGTAAACATACAGTTTTTCTTGTACGGAAATTTGCGGATTTAAAGAGCTGTTTTTCCTACTTTTTAGGCGTGATATTGAGTTGATTTCACTTATTATTTCTTGCCTTAAAATGTGATTTTACGCTTTAAAATCCGATGATTTTTTTGCATTTTCCCTATAACGATAGGGAAAATGCACTATAAAGCAAAAGTACTTTACAGAATGTGAATTTTAGCAGGATTTTTATAGGGAATACAAAATACATCTTTCCTTATTTTTAGTGATAAAATACATATTTTTTCTTATTAAAAACAGTAAAAAAACCGTTCAAAAATCGGTTACAAAACGACGGATTTTTAACTTAAAAGTAAAATTTGTGAGGCATTGGGCGTAAATATATTATCATAATTATGATAGCAAAATTTTCATTCTGTTTTTATCTCTTTAAGTAGACAAATGATAAATGTAATGGTATAATTCTTTCAGTTTATTATTTTATATTGTGCAGGAGGAAAGATATGAAAGACACATTTATTACAGATGATATTTTGTATATCGGTTGCGATGATACCGATATTGATTTGTTTGAAAGTCAGTATGTTGTACCCAACGGCGTTTCTTACAATTCATATTTGATAATGGATGAAAAAATTGCGGTAATGGATACGGCGGATAAAAGAGTGAGCGCCGAGTGGTTTTCAAATCTTGAAAAAGCTTTGGATGGGAAAACACCCGATTACCTCATCGTTTCTCACTTGGAGCCCGACCACGCTTCGAACATCGGTGCATTTGTAAAAAAATATCCGAACGCAAAGGTTGTCGGCAATGTTAAAACATTTAATATGCTCCCTCAATTTTTCGGAAATGACATCTTGTCTGATGATAAAAAGGTTTCTGTCAAGGAGGGTGACACTCTTGAATTGGGCAAACACACTTTACAGTTCTTTATGGCACCCATGGTGCATTGGCCGGATGTTATGGTTACATATGAGATGAGTGAAAAGGTTCTCTTTTCCGCCGACGGATTCGGAAAGTTCGGTGCGCTCTCTGCCGAGGAGGACTGGGCTTGCGAGGCAAGGCGTTACTATTTCAACATTGTCGGAAAGTACGGCGCACAGGTTCAGGCACTTTTAAAGAAGGCTGCAACACTTGATATTTCTGTCATCTGTCCGCTCCACGGTCCCATTCTTAAAGAAAATCTCGGTTATTACATTGATAAATATAACACCTGGAGCTCTTACACTCCCGAAGATGAAGGAATTTTGATTGCCTGCGCGAGCATTCACGGCAACACCCTTGCTGCCATGAATGAATTTGCACAAATGCTTCGCGAAAAGGGTGCTAAAAAGGTTGTGGTTTCCGACCTTTCGAGAGAGGATATGGCAGAGGTTATTGAGGACGCGTTCAGGTATGACAAGATGGTTCTTGCGGCCTGCTCATATGACGGAGGAGTTTTCCCGCCTATGGAGGATTTCCTAAATCACCTTAAAAGCAAGACTTATCGTTCAAGAACGGTAGCCTTGATCGAAAACGGCTCCTGGGCTCCCTCCGCCGGAAGATGTATGAGGGCTGCGGTTGAAGGAATGAAGGACATCAAGCTCATTGAGCCCGTTGTAACCATAAAATCCGTTCTTACCGACAACGGCAGAAAGCAGCTTTCCGAGCTTGCTGATGAAATTTTAAAATAATTTAACATATTGTTATATTGACTTATATTTATTTTAATGCTACACTGAATTTGTAATCGGTTTTACCGAATGTTATTTAAAGAAGAAAAGGGGTTTTTACCATGGCTTTTTGTACAAATTGCGGTTCACAGTTACCCGAAAACAGCGCGTTTTGCATTAACTGCGGAGCACCTGTTGCACAGCAAGCTGAACCCGTTAATCAACCACCTGTAAATGAGACGGCAGCGGCGCAGGCGGCTCCCGAATCCACACAGGCTCAGGGCACTGCACAAGCCGAGTATCAGCAGGCACAGTATTCGCAGCCGAATCAGCAGAACTATTATGCACAGCAAAATGTTGCTCCGAACTTTCAGCAGCCGGCTCCCGATTCTAAGAGCGCAGTCGCTGCCGGTGTTTTGGGGATTTTGCTCGGTGCATTCGGAGTTCACAATTTCTACTTAGGCTTCACAGGGAAAGCGGTAGCGCAGCTTTTGATTACATGTTTGAGCTGCGGTGCGTTGTCGCCCGTATCCGCTATCTGGGGATTGGTCGAGGGTATAATGATTCTCGTCGGCAATGTTGACAGAGACGCAAAGGGAATTCCGCTTGATAAAAACTGATTTATTTAATGATTGTTTATTTTTAGAAAACCGGCGCTTTTCGGCGTCGGTTTTCCATTATTTTTTATTGATATAGCCGCCTCTTTTTCGTAAAAATATCCATATGAGAGTTTTAAATGAAAACAACGGTTATATTACTTTGAAATATCTAATTCTTTTCACCCTCGGCGGCAGTGTATATTGTATTTGCGAGATACTGTTTCGCGGCTTTTCGCATTACAGTATGTTTTTGGCGGGCGGATTTGTATTAAGTGCGATTTATTCCTTCGCGGTGGACTTCCCCGACACTCCGTATATTTTGAAATGCTTTGTCGGTGCTGTTATAATTACATGTACCTAGCTTGGAATTGGTATTGCCGTCAATGATTTATTTAACTGGAAAGTATGGGATTATTCGGACGAAATTTTGAACTTGTACGGTCAAATTTGTGTTAAATTTTTTGTGCTTTGGTTTTTTGTCAGCGCGCTGATTTATCCCTTGGCGGAGTGTTTTAAGTCTGTTTTTGAGAGAGAAAAGTCCGTCTTGGGGTGTCCTGAATAAAGAGGGGTATGGTTTAATCTTTCTGAATTTAGCCCATAGCACTATTAAAAAATCCCGTTAATACGCAAGTATTGACGGGATTTTGTTAATGCACTCTGAACTAAATCAGTTTGATTAAACTGCTTCGCACTTAAAAACACGAGAAACAGATGAAAAGCAAGGCATAATTTGAGGGGCAGGCTTTACGCCTTCACCGAAAATTTAACGACGCATTTCGCTGTTTTCTCCTGTTTTTAAGCTATACCTCTTTATTAAGGACACCCCTTAAACAGGCGTATTTTTCGCAAGTCTTGAAGTACTGTTTAAATCATAGTTGATTTATAGGCTTTGATGTTATATAATTCTAAATAATATATTATTCGTATAATGAGTTAAAATCGATAATTATTGAGAGTGATTTTGGAGAAATAATATGACTGTTAGAGAGATGCAGGAAAAAATTCTGCGGTTGAAAAAGGAAAAAGATGTTTGTATATTGGCTCACAGCTATCAGGCGCGTGAAATTGTGGAAATTGCCGATTTTACAGGTGATTCATACGCGTTGAGCGTTAAAGCGGCAGGCGTAAAGCAGAAAAGTGTTTTGATGTGCGGTGTGCGGTTTATGGCTCAAACCGTAAAAATACTTTCTCCGGAAAAGAGGGTTATTCTGTCGAGTCCGGTCGCCGGCTGTCCCATGGCGGAGCAGATGGATGTCGAGCTCATTTCGAGCGTTAAGGAGATGTACCCCGACTACACCGTTGTAGCGTATATTAACACCACTGCCGAGCTTAAAACAATCTGTGATGTGTGCGTCACATCTTCCTCTGCCGTGGATATTGTAAAGAAGATTGATAATGATAAAATTTTATTCATTCCGGATTGTAACTTGGGTGACTTTGTGAGGAAGCAGGTTCCCGAGAAGGAGTTTAAGCTTTTGCAGGGGGGATGCCCCGTACATGCTAAAATCGGTCGCGAGCATGTCAGACAGGCGAAGGAGCTTCACCCGAATGCGCTTGTTTTGGTTCACCCGGAATGTCAGCCGGAGGTTGTTGAAATGGCGGACTATGTCGGCTCCACCTCAGGTATAATGAAATATGCCGAGAATTCACCTGAAAAGGAATTTATCATCGGAACGGAAATCAGTATTGCAGAGCATTTGCAGTATGATTGCCCGGATAAGAAGTTTTATCCTCTCTCCAAGGGGCTCGTGTGTCAGAATATGAAGGCGACGACACTTGTCGATGTCTATAACTGCCTTATGGGAAAGGGCGGAGAGGTTATCGAAATGGACGAACAGACAATCAAGCTCGCCGCAAAATGTATTGACAAGATGATTGAACTTGGTGGATAAGGATGAAAAAAGCTTTAATAGCGATGAGCGGAGGAGTGGATTCATCGGTTGCCGCGGCGGTTATGAAAGATAGGGGATATGACTGCGTCGGCGTCACAATGAAGCTTTACACAAACTCCGAAATAGGAATAAAGGACACAAACAGTTGTTGCAGTGCAGATGATATAGCGGACGCGAGAAGTGTGGCATTTTCATTGGGAATACCGCACTATGTTTTCAATTTCACCGCTGATTTTGAAAACGAGGTAATAAAGAGATTTGTCACTCAATATGAAACGGGAGGCACTCCTAATCCGTGTATTGACTGCAACAAGTATATTAAGTTTAACGCCTTGTTTGGTAGGGCGAAGGAAATCGGTTGCGAATATATTGTAACCGGGCACTATGCGCGAATAAAGTATGACGCCGTTTCGGGCAGATATAAGCTTTATAAGGCAGTTGATAAGAGCAAGGACCAGAGCTATGTGCTCTACTCTATGACACAACAGGAGCTGGCTCATACCGTTTTCCCACTCGGTGAGTACAATAAGACTGATGTCAGAGAAATAGCCGAGCAAAAAGGCTTGCTGACCGCGAGGAAGCATGACAGTCAGGATATTTGCTTTGTGCCGGACGGTGACTATGCCGCGTTTATTGAAAAATATACGGGCAAAGAGTATCCGAGCGGAGATTTTGTAGATAAGCAGGGCAATAAACTCGGAACGCATAACGGAATAATAAGATATACGATAGGTCAGCGAAAGGGCTTGGGACTTGCCCTGTGTAAGCCTATGTATGTCTGTGAAAAAGATGTTGTGAACAACCGCGTAGTATTGGGTGAAAACGACAGTTTGATGTGCCGTGAATTTGACGCGGAGGACTTTAACTGGATTTCTTATGACAGGGTTGATTCACCTATGTATGCCACGGTCAAAACCCGCTACAAATGCACCGAGAGCACAGCGAAGGTAATACCCACTTCCGATTCGTCGGTTCACATTGTGCTTGAACAGCCGCAGAGAGCGGTGACCTCCGGGCAGGCGGTCGTGCTTTATAACGGTGATGAGGTTTTAGGCGGCGGTACAATAGTGTAGAATTTAATGAGCAGGTTTAAACCGGCTCCTCTCGCTTCCCGAGAGGAGTCGTATTGTCTTGCTGAATGAGAATTTGTATTATACGGTATTATTTATCATATAACTAAACTATATAATTACTTATAAATGCTTCGGAGGGGAATATGAGTATAGCTGTCAGTGTACTCCTTTTTGTTGTAGGCTTAGTCCTCATTATAAAGGGAGGGGATTTCTTTGTAGATGCGGCTTCGTGGATTGCGGAGGTATCAGGCGTGCCGAAGATAATTGTCGGAGCAACCGTTGTGAGCATCGCTACAACATTGCCTGAAATAATTGTCTCCTGCCTTGCGGCCGCACAGGGAAAGGTTGATATGTCGGTCGGCAACGCCGTCGGAAGCGTTACGGCAAATACAGCACTGATTATGGCGGTTTCGTTTATATTTATGCCGGCGATTATCAACAGAAAGGATTATGCGTTTAAAACATTTTTGCTCTTGTTGAGCACCGGATTTTTGGTTATTGCCGGAATACAGGGCAAGCTTACTTTGTTCGGCTCGGCGTTCCTTTTTATCATTTTCATTATCTTTATTTGGGACAATGTAAGCTCCGCAAACAAGGTTTTAAAAGCGCAGAGGTCGGACTCATCGCAAACGGAGATTCGTGAAAAGCCGACTAAAAAAACCGTGTTTATCAATAGCGCGAAGTTTCTGTTCGGAGCCGCCGGGATTGTCGGCGGAGCACAGCTTCTCGTCAAATACGGCAGTGAGCTTGCGAGCCTTATCGGAATATCCGAAGCGGTTATAAGCGTCACTATGATTGCAGTCGGCACCTCTTTGCCGGAGCTCGTCACAACAATAACGGCTGTCGCCAAAAAACAAAATGAGCTGTCCGTGGGAAATATTATCGGAGCAAATATAATAGATATGACCTTGATTTTGCCGATATGCTCGTTTATTTATTCGGGCTCTTTGCCCATATCAAGACAGTCCGCGTTTTTGGACCTTCCGGTTTGCTTTATCGCGGCGGCGGTAGGACTTGTACCGGTGCTCGCTTCGAAGAAGATTACAAGGGTAAACGGAGCGGCGCTCCTCGCCGTATATATCGCATATATGGTGCTGACATTTATATTTTTTGTTTAATTATTTGTTGGATATTTACTGCAAAATATAAAAAAGACATTCTATAT
>CALYOC010000042.1 GCA_945227095.1 uncultured Clostridia bacterium | reverse complement strand
GCTTGCCAGCGTCGGAGCAACAAAAAAGCAAAAAAGACAATCTGTTTATTTTGAAGGAGCAATACTCGGCGCAATAAGTATTCCCATAGGTGTATTGGCAGGAATTGTCGGCATTGCCGTAACTCTCAAGACAGTAGGCGACAAAATCATATCCACCGGCATGATAATGGGTATTGAAGACGCAAACATAAATATGAAACCCGTTGTTCCGGTTTGGGCGATAATAGCAATCATATTCTTTAGTTTTCTGACCATATATATATCCTCATTCATCCCTTCGAAAAAGGCTTCCGCAATCACTCCCATCGAAGCGATAAGACAAAGCAAGGAAATCAAAATAAAGTCCAAAAAGCTGAAAACGCCCCGATATATACAAGGAATCTTCGGATATGAGGGTGAACTTGCATACAAAAGCCTTAAAAGAAACGGTAAAAAGTCAAAGATTATAACTATATCAATAGCCGTTTCCATAGTGCTTTTCCTAAGCACGAATTATTTCTGCTCACTTTTCACCCAGTTTAACGATATGGAAAACCAGATTCCGTATCAGATTACGGTAACCGCCGAATATAAGGACAAGAACAAAATTGAAAAAAACTTGGCGGAAGTATCCGATATAGACGATATTTACAGCGTGACAAACGAAATATATATGTACGGAGAAAAATCAAAACAAGATGAACAGATATACAATAAAAATATCACTAAAAAAGAAAATCTCACCGCCTCGTACAAAAAACTTTGGAATTCAAAAGTCATGCTGTTTATCAACGCTATAGACAACGAAGACTTCAACAAGCTATGCGAAGAAAACGGTATAGATTATAAGCAATACTACGGCAAAAAGAAAAAAATAGTTATTATGAACAATATCAGCCACAAAAATGGTGGCTCAAAGGTGTTTACGAATAACATAATCGGCAAACAGATTTTTCACACTCAAAATACGGAAAAATACACAATTTCTGATTTCGTAAACTACGATGAAAGCAATTATATCTGTAATTTGAATCCCAAAAACCGTATCAGCGCATATATACCTGAAAGCATGTACTTTAACGCGGAGGACTTTCAAAACAGTTTTAGTTTAGGAATTAAAACCGATAAACATACTCAAGTACGCGAAAAAGTTTTAGAAATCCTGGAGAGCAACGACTATTCTTCCGCCGCCGCAATAGATTATGTTGAACAATCTGAAAGCATGAATACTCTTGTGTTTGTCCTTCAGGTATTCACTTACGGATTTATAATTTTAATTACGCTCATAACAATAGCTAACATAATCAATACCATCTCTACGGGAATTGATTTAAGGCGCAAAGAGTTCGCAATGTTAAAATCCGTTGGAATGACCCAAAAAGGTTTCCACAAAATGATTTGCCTTGAAAGCCTGTTTTACGGACTTAAATCAACTATATTCGCCATACCTTTAAGCATACTTTTAAGTTATCTGATGTATGCGCTTTTAGGAGAAGACACCATTTCGTTTGCAATCAGTCTTCCCACATATCTGTCCGTTATAGCTGCAGTATTTATAATCATTGGAATATCAATGCTCTACTCATTGTCCAAATTAAAAAATGATTCCATAATTGAGACCCTCAAGGAAGATATAATCTAAACCGATATTAAGACAAATTTCAGTAAGAGCTGATATTAAAATTCATTATTAAATATTCAGAATAATGCAAAGAAAAGCCGTTCTCGCAAGAGAACGGCTTTTGGCCCGCCCGAAGAGGTTTGAACTCCCAATCGCCGGAATCGGAATCCGGTGCATTATCCAATTATGCTACGGGCGGAAGCACATATATTAAACCATATTTTAGTTTATATGTAAAGATATTATCACTTCAACTTGACAATTGTAACTCCGTTTTCTCCCTCTCCGTAAACACCCGGACGGTATGAGTCAACCGCAGGACATTTGCGAAGAAACTCTCTGACCGCTTTCCTCAGCGCCCCCGGTCCCTTGCCGTGAATCACAGTGACCTCTCCCAAGGAATTTATCGCACAGGTGTCGATAAACTTATCCACATTCTCTATCGCTTCTTCAACAGTCATTCCGCGCAAATCACAAGAGGTGTTGACCGGTGAGCTTACCCGCTCGTCAAAACTGTTATATCTGCCCGACGGCGCAGTTCGCTTAGCGCCGGTACGCTTTGAAGCGGAGGAATTTTCGGACAAAATAAGGTCGTCCTCGCTGACCTTTGTCTTGATTAAGCCGGAAACAATTTCATACATTCCCTTTTTGTCCCTGTCGGAGGAAACGGTACCCTTGACGCCGAGATTTTTGCAGAATACGACATCTCCCCGATAAAGCCTTCGGGGTAATTTATAATCCTTGTACTCATCATTTACAATGCTCAATTCATCCGAGGAAATATCCTCCAACTTATCAAGTCCGCGCTTTACTATTCGCTTTGCAAGTGCGGATTTTTCAGCCGCTGATTTTTCATCTGCGCGAAGCTTATTGAGCTCGTCAATTAACGCGGCAGACTCGCGTTTTGCCTTATCCGTAATTCGAATTGCCTGCGTCCGAGCCTTTGAGAGTTCTTCATTTTTAAGTTTTTCGATATTATCCTTAATTTTCTTGGCCTTTTCGGTATCCTCCCTTGCCCTTTGGGATAAAGTCTGCGCGAGCAATCTCTCCTTTTCCAAGCTTTGCCGCGTTTCCTCCAAGGACTCAACCACCTTTTCAAAATTTCTGTTATCGGAGGAAACAAGTTCTCCCGCCCGCTCGATAACAGACTTATCCATTCCCAATTTTTCCGAAATGGCAAAGGCATTCGACCTTCCCGGAACTCCTAAAAGCAGCCTGTATGTCGGCTTTAACGAAGTTACATCAAATTCACAACAGGCATTCTCAACCCTCGCCGTCTGCAAGGCATATACCTTTAACTCGGCATAGTGCGTTGTGGCGGCAATCTTAGCACCCTTTATATGTATATTCTCCAAAATAGCCATAGCAAGCGCGGCACCCTCTACCGGGTCAGTTCCGGCTCCGAGCTCATCTATCAGCACAAGACTGCCCTCCTGCGCTTGGGACATAATCTTAATAATATTAACCATATGTCCCGAAAAGGTTGAGAGCGACTGCTCAATGCTCTGCTCGTCACCTATATCAACCAATATATCATTAAAGACAGACAGTTTACTTTCGTCCCCCGCAGGGATCATCATACCGCACATCGCCATAGCGCTCAAAACTCCGATTGTCTTAATAGATACGGTCTTTCCGCCGGTATTAGGTCCGGTGATTATAAGTGTATCAAAATCCTGTCCGAGCTTAATATCAGTCGGGACAACCTTTTTCGCATCTATTAAGGGATGGCGCGCCTTTTTAAGCTCGATTATCCCCTTGTCATTCATAACGGGAAATGAAGCTTTCATTTTATACGCAAGCTGTGCTTTTGCAAAAATCATATCCAAGGACACGATATTGGTATAGCTCATACCCATGTTCTCGGCAAACAATGCCACCTGTGCGGAGAGCTCGTCGAGAATTCGCTCAATCTCCTCTCGCTCCTTACCCTCGAGCACCTTTATATCATTATTCGCATTTACCACGGAAACCGGCTCGATAAACACAGTTGCGCCGCTCGCCGAGGTATCGTGCACCATACCGGGTACACTCGTTCTGTACTCACTCTTTACGGGTACGACAAATCTGCCGTTGCGGAATGTCACAACAGCTTCCTGCAAATACTTTTTCGTCGCCGAGGAGCGAACCATACTGTCCAACTGATTCCTTATCGAAGATGAAATACTGCGAATCTTTCTTCGAATATCGCTCAATGCCGGAGAGGCGTTGTCTGCAATTTCGTCCTCGGAAATTATAATAGAAAAAATCTTCTCCTCTAAAAACTTATTGGGAGTCAATTCGTTAAAATACTTATCAAGGCTTGTCCTTATCCCCTCGCAGTGAGAACGCCACTCCACAAGTACGCGCACACCGCGGAGCATATTGGCAATTTTAAGCAGTTCGCTCATATTCAAACTTCCGCCCGCCTGCGCCCTCGCAATAAAGCCGCTGACATCATAAATACCTCTGAACGACGGGCCTCCGAATTTGGACAGCAGAGTGTAAGCGTCCTGCGTCTCCTTTAAAAGTGAGTTCACGACAGCTAAATCACTTATGGGCTTTAAGTGATTTATCCTGTCCTTTGTCTCCTCGCAAGCCGCTTGGTCCGCTAAAAGTTTAAGCACCTTATCCAATTCTATTGACAATAAATTCTTATCCATTAAAATCCTCTATATGTAACGACTCTAAAAATTCAAGAGTGGTAAATTTCTTCTCCGAATGAATGAGTAAAAAGTTCTGTGTTATCTCGCAAAGTTCGGGCACCAGCTCATCGGAAATTACAAACGAAAACACCTTATTAAACGGACAATAGATTATATATCTCATAGCGACTACAACGCTTAATGATATCCTCTTGCCGGAAACGGCACATTCGTCACAGTACAGTTGGCCCGTTCTGACATTAAAGTACATTGTGTCACTCTCCGCCTTGCCGCACTTTGAGCAGGTGCAAATATCAGGCATATATCCTGCCATGGCCATTGTCCGCAATTCTACAACTGCTTTTATAAGCATGGGCGGTTTTTCATTCCGGCAAAGAAAATGCAGACTGTTAAGTAAAAGCCTTAAATAATCGTCCGCATTTTCCTCCCTCGGCGCAAGCTCTAACATAATCTGCGCAAAATACTGCGCGAGAGCCAATTTTTCAATATCGCCGCGCAGGGCGAAAAACATCTGTTTTGACTCAACCTCTCTGACGATATACTTGTCGGTTGCTGCGTAAATTGTAAAATCGCCGTAACTGAAAAGTTCGGTGGCCGAAAGAGCCTTGCTCTTAACATTCTTCGCTCCTCTGACAAACGCTCTTATTATTCCTAAATCTCTGCTTAAAAGAGTGACTAATTTGTCAGACTCGCCCACATTATTGATTTTTATTACGATTGCATCAGTCTGTATTAACATCCTTATTCTCTCTGCGTGCGTTCACATATTTAATATAGTCTTCTATCGAACCCGTTCTCTTGAACTCATCCCACAGTTTTTTCTCGTCGGCCATTTCGGTCACCTCAATATTATATTGAGTATTTATAAGTTTTTTAACCGTGGTAGTTTATGCTAAAAGTAGAAAAATGCAGTAATTTTACCGCTTACTCCGCTGTGAAATCCAAACCGAAATTGTGAATAAGTCCCGGTCGGTTGCGCCAATCCTCCTTAACCTTTACCCAAGTTGAAAGATTGACCTTTATCATAAAGAATTTTTCTAAATCCTGCCTTGCAAAAGTGCTTATCTTCTTGAGCATAGCGCCGTGCTTGCCGATAATTATACCTTTATGAGATTCCCTCTCACAATAAATTACCGCGTCAATATCCATAATGTCTCACGACGGACGCTCCCTCATCGTTTCGATGGAAACCGCGACGCCGTGAGGCACCTCCTTGCTGAGCAAGCGGAGCATTTTCTCCCTGATTATCTCTGCGGCAATCACCTTTTCGGGCTGGTCGGTCAAGGTGTCCTCCGGAAAATAAAACGGTCCTTCCTCGGCAAGCTTTTTAAGCTCCGAAACAAGCTCACAGATATTCTCCCCCGTTGTCGCACTGACAGGTACCACCGCCTCAAAATCATAAAGCGAGGCAAAAAGCGCTATCCTCTGCAAAAGTTCGCTCTTATCTTCAAGCATATCTATCTTATTGACAGCGAGTATAACGCGCGCCTTCCTTGCGGCAAGCTTTGCGAGCAGTTCCTCTTCTCCCGGCTTGAGCTTGCCCTTGCTCTCGGTCACAAAAAGGCAGACATCGCCCGCGCTCAAGCTCTCACCTACCGCCGCAACCATCTGTTGTCCCAATTTATTCTTTGGCTTAAAGTATCCGGGCGTATCGGTAAAGACAAGCTGAACATCGTTATCCGTCAGCACTCCCATTATCCGCGTTCTTGTAGTCTGCGGCTTTGAAGACGTGATTGCAATTTTCTCCCCCAAAACGGTATTGAGAATTGAGGATTTACCCACATTGGGCACACCTATTATTGAAACAAAGGCTGATTTTGTACTCATTTTTTCTCCCCTGCGAGCTTTCTTTTATTCAAAAATTTCTTGAAAACATCGGTATAAAACACAAACACAACCGCGAGAACTATCGCCGCACAAACCGCTACACACTCGCCGATATGTGACGAATAATAGGCGAAAAGCTTTGAAAAAGCCTGCGGCTGCCACAGAAATATTATTCCCTCGACAACGGCGCCGACAGCGATAAAGAGCACACCCGCACCTGCCGTATCCTTCGCTATCCCCGCGAGCTTGTTAAACCCCGGACTTACGAGGTCAACCACGGTTTCAACCGCAGTATTGATACATTCTGCCATAAATACTGCAGCGCAGGTTACGGCGAGCAGCGCATACTGCACCTTGCTCAACACCCAAAAATCATATCGGAGCAGGAAGAAAAACATAAAAGCGGTAAAGCATATATGCACCCTCATATTCCTGTCTCTAATACACCTCTCCGAGCCCACGAGACAAGAGGCAATCTCGAATTCCGTCTTCTGCTTGAAAAA
>CALYOC010000041.1 GCA_945227095.1 uncultured Clostridia bacterium | reverse complement strand
CAAGGGCACCGTTGTTCCCGAGGACCGCTCTATAATGAATGTTCCGTTCGTAATAGGTGATGAGGAGCTTGAGAAGAAGTTTATCGCCGAAGCGGCGGATGCAGGTTTTGTAAACCTCAAGGGACACCGCACCGTCGGAGGTATGAGAGCCTCTATCTACAACGCTATGCCTGTTGAAGGTGTAAAGGCGCTCGTTGAGTTTATGAAGGACTTTGAACAGAAAAATTCATAATTAGTTAATAAAAACGGTCTATATTTTTAATACAGGCCGTTTAAAATACAAGAACATAAATTGATTTTCTTTTATTATAAAAGGGGACAGAGAGGTAAAAATGGCAGTATTTAAACCGTTTAAAGCGATAAGACCGATACCCGAAGCGGCGCAGAAGGTCGCCGCCCTGCCGTATGATGTTATGAACAGTGCGGAAGCAAGGGAAGCGGTAAAGGGAAATGAGTACAGCTTTTTGCATGTTGACAAGGCGGAGATTGATTTGCCGGAGGATACATATATCTACGATGAAAAGGTGTATTTAAAAGCCGCTCAGAATTTGGAAAAGCTCATGCAAAACGGCGTATGCCGTCAAGATGAAACCGATTGCTTTTATATTTACCGTCAGGTTATGGACGGCAGAGCGCAGACGGGACTTGTGGGCTGCGCGTCGATTGATGATTATATCAACGATGTAATCAAGAAGCACGAGAACACCCGCGCCGATAAGGAAAAGGACCGTATCAACCATGTTGATTATTGCAACGCCAACACAGGTCCCATATTTCTGACGTACAGAAATGATTTGACAATTACCTCTCTTATCGAGCAGGAGATGGAAAAGCCGCCCGTGTATGATTTTGAATCATCCGGTGTCAGGAACACCGTATGGGTTGTCGATAAGAGCAGTACCATCGAGGAACTCAGAACACTTATAAACGGTGTGGCTAATTTTTATATCGCGGACGGACACCACCGTGCCGCCTCCGCCGTCAAGGTCGGCTTGAAGCGACGCGAGCAGAATCCGGGATATACCGGCGAGGAGGAGTTTAACTACTTTTTAGCGGTGCTCTTTCCCGACGACCAGTTGAGTATAATGGACTATAACCGAGTTGTCAGAGATTTGAACGGCTTGACCGCCGAGGAGTTTGTTCAGCGCGTTTCGGAGGTTTATACCGTCGAGCCGCTCTCCGCAAGACCTGCGGATTTAAAAAGGCATCAGGTCGGAATGTACTTAGACAACTGCTGGTACAAATTGACTTTGAAGGACTCAGTGTGTGATGAGAGCAATCCTGTCGGCAGATTAGATGTGTCAATTCTTCAGGACAATATACTTTCTCCCGTGCTCGGAATTGAGGACCCGAAAACCGATTCGAGAATTGATTTTATCGGCGGTATCCGCGGCTTGTCCGAACTTGAAAAGAGATGCTCGCAGGATATGAAGGTCGCCTTCGCTATGTGTCCGACAAGTATTGAGGAGCTTATGGATATAGCCGACGCAGGCTTGCTTATGCCCCCCAAGTCAACTTGGTTTGAGCCGAAGCTTTTGAGCGGATTGTTTATTCATAAGCTCAGCTGAATTTAGGCGTTTGGCATTTTGGTTTTAGATTTAATCGATGTTTATTAAATACTGCTTTGTGAGAGGTAGAAAATGAAGAAGAGAATTATTGCTTTATGCTTAATTTGCGCGAGTGTTTTGTTTATTTTTGCCGGCTGTGCCGGAAAGGATAACAAAGAGGGCGCGACCGAGGCGTCGGGGTATTCCGTTGCCGTAACGGATAAGGACGGTCAGCCTGTAACGGATAAGGACGGAAAAACCGTCACCCAAAAGGCGCAGGGCACCGATTCGGACAACAAGTCTCCGTCCGGACAGGATACGACCAAGATTCCTTACAGTACAACCGCGCCGGGTTCGACAATCAGCAACAGCACCTGGCCGTTCGGAAGCTGGGATAAGGTAGGTATAGTTCTTCCCGATGGTTGGGAGCGCGTAGGAGACACTTACAATTATGTCAGGAAGAAGGGCACAAGCTTTGAGGTTGTGGCGAATCCGAAGAACATATTGGGCAAGGAGTATAAAACTGCAGCGCAGTATGCCGAGTTTGAGCGTAAGACAATGAAGCAGAACAGCGAGTCATATAAAGAACTCGGATATATCAAGGAGGTATATTCCTCTGCATCGGCGGCGCAGCTCACCGCGAAGGTAAAGGACAGTGAGGGCAGTCGTTATATTCGCGTGTATATCTTCCAAAACGGAGACGATATTTTGGTATTTAATTGCTATTGCAATGACAAATCCGAAATTGATACAAGCATTGAAGATGTTATCGCAAATACCTGTTACAGAGGATAAGTTATGAATAATAAGTTTTTAGCAGTCGCATTGAGCGCGCTTGTTTTGGCAGGTTGCCTTGCGGGGTGTGCCGCGTCAAAGCAGGAGTATAAGAGAATGAATGTCACCGTCACCGACGGTGAGTACAATGCCGTGACAGATGAAAACGGACAGGCGCTTACGACGAAAGCAGATGTCAAGACCGATAAGGACGGAAATCCCGTTACGGAAAAGGTTACCGACAGCAAGGGCAATCCTGTTAAGGACGCGGCGGGAAATGATGTGACAAGGTTTGTCACAGCACCGAGCGGCAGTACGACAAAGCCGGGCGCCGATTCGTCGGAAAAATATGTGCCGAGCGGTTGGAAGCGAGTCGGAAAGAGCTCGCGTATCAGAAGTGAGGACGGCAAAGTTACAGCCGATTTTGACAAGCTCAGCTATACCTCGCAGGACAAGGTAAAGCAGTCAATGGAAGCACTTATCCAAAAGGGCTTGAGTTCGGCAAAGCTCACTTCGAGCGTCGCCGACGGAAAGACATATACAGTGACCGGCTACGGAGTACCGGTGAATTCGGACACGAGGGTTTACTACTTGCTTTATTCCGTAACCGACAAGAGCGGAACATATCTTGTGACCTTTTCCGCGCAGCAGGAAAGTTATCTTGACGCGGACTTCTCCGCGGTCACTGACAATATCAAGGAACTCGGCGCTTACTAAATACAATTTTGTCATTTAACGGCAGCCGAACACAGTATGCCGAACGGCACTTAGAAGATTGTGTTCGACTCCTAATAAAATACAGAAAGGCTATTTTAATAGTTTTGGAGGTAGTATGAAGTATTATCTTGAAAGCGTAGATACCGTTTTTAAAGATGTCGGCTCTTCGGAAAGCGGATTGACATCTTCTCAGGCGAATGAAAGGCTGGAGAAGAACGGTAAGAACAAGTTAAAGGAAGGGAAAAAGGTTTCGATTTTTCGACGCTTTTTAGCACAGCTTGCCGACCCGATGATAATTATGCTCATTGTGGCGGCGGCAATTTCGTTTGCCACGGGTATTATCCAAGAGGGAAAGATTGACGCCGATGTTTTTATAATTTTGTTCGTTGTAATCGTAAATGCGGTTTTGGGCGTCTATCAGGAGTCGAAGGCGGAGAAGGCAATTGAGGCGTTACAGCAGATGTCGGCGGCTACAAGCAAGGTAATTCGCGACGGAGAAATCAAGATTATCAAGAGTGAAGACCTTGTTGTGGGTGATGTAATTGTACTTGAAGCCGGCGACAGCGTTCCTGCGGATGCGAGAATTTTTGAAAGTGCCTCGCTGAAAATTGAGGAGGCGGCTCTCACGGGTGAGAGCGTTCCCGTGGAAAAGGCGCTCAAGGTTTTAGGTGTAAACAATGAGACCGATGTACCGCTCGGTGACCGTAAGAATATGATGTATATGGGCTCCTCTGTTGTCTACGGCAGAGGTAAAGCCGTCGTAACTGCCACCGGAATGGATACCGAAATGGGCAAGATAGCCGACGCTATTGATAAGACGGAGGACAATCAGACTCCGTTGCAGATAAAGCTCAACCAGCTTTCAAAGGTACTCAGCGTAATTGTAATAATTATCTGTATTGCCGTGTTTATCATTCAACTTGTCGCCGATTGGCTGACAATCGGCTCAATTCCGCTGACAACGGTGCTCGATTGCTTTATGATAGCTGTTTCACTTGCCGTAGCGGCAATTCCGGAGGGACTCGCCGCAGTTGTAACGATTGTGCTTTCAATGGGCGTTACAAATATGAGTAAGAAAAATGCAGTTATCAGGAAGCTCACAGCCGTTGAGACCTTGGGTTGTGCGCAGATTATCTGTTCGGATAAGACCGGAACTCTGACTCAAAACAAGATGACGGTTGTCGATAGTTACACAACCGATGAAAAGCTTCTTCAAAAGGGTATGGCGTTGTGTACCGATGTAGAGGTTACGAGTGACGGAGTTGTCGGAGAGCCGACCGAGGCGGCGCTTGTCAACTATGCGCTCGACAACGGGCTCAATAAGACTGAAATGGAGAATGAGAGTCCGCGCGTTGCGGAAAAACCGTTTGACTCTTTGCGAAAGATGATGAGCACCGTTCACAAAACAGGTGAAGATGTTGTTCAGTTTACAAAGGGCGCGCCGGATATAATCCTCAGTAACTGTTCCTATATCTTGAAGGACGGAAAGGTGCAAAGTATAACTGAGGCGGATATTTCTGCTGTTATGAATAAGAATAAGGAAATGGCGGATAAGGCGCTGCGCGTGCTTGCGCTTTCGTGTAAGTCACTTGACTCGGTGCCCTCTGATGGAGATATTGCGGAAAATGAGCTTATCTTTGTAGGGCTTGTGGGTATGATTGACCCGGTGAGACCGGAGGTCAAGGCGGCTATGGAAGAGTGTCGTCAGGCAGGAATAAGACCTATAATGATTACCGGTGACCACAAGGATACCGCTGTTGCCATTGCCAAGGAGCTTGGGATAATTAAAGATGAAAGCGGTGCGCTCACGGGCAGTGAGCTCACGGCTATGAGCGATGAAGATTTTGAAAACAGCGTTGAAAAATATTCCGTGTATGCCAGAGTTCAACCCGAGCATAAGACGAGGATTGTAAATGCGTGGCATAAGAAGGATATGGTTACCGCTATGACGGGTGACGGCGTAAATGACGCGCCGTCAATCAAGGCGGCGGACATCGGCGTCGGTATGGGTATAACCGGAACAGATGTCACAAAGAATGTGGCGGATATGGTGCTTTCGGACGACAATTTTGCAACAATTGTCGGTGCCGTGGGTGAGGGACGCCGTATTTATGACAATATCAGGAAGGCGATTCAGTTCCTCTTGTCCTCAAATCTCGCCGAGGTTTTGATAATCCTATTTGCCACAACACTTATGGGGCTTACGCTGAAACTGTTTGGCATAACCTATTCGGGAAACACCCTTGTCGGCACGGCGGTTACGGTGCTTCTCCCGACTCACCTTTTGTGGATAAATCTTGTTACGGATTGCTTCCCTGCGCTCGCGTTGGGACTTGAGCGCGCGGAACCGGGCATAATGCAGAGGAATCCGCGTAAGAGCACCGACGGAATTTTCGCGGGCGGTTTGGGAGTTAATTGTCTTTATCAGGGAATGCTCGTTGCCGTTTTGACTCTTGCGGCGTATGTGATAGGCTATGTGGATTGGGTAAAGAGCGGAAACCCCGTGTCACAATCAATGTATTGCGAGCAGGCTATGACGATGGCGTTTTTGACAATCAGTATGTGCGAAATTTTCCATTCGTTCAATATGCGCTCGATTAAACAGTCCGTGTTCAGTCTTAAGGGACAGAATGTTTACCTTTGGGGTTCAATGGTTATGAGCCTTATATTGACCGGAGTTGTCATTGAGGTCAAGCCCATTGCCTCATTGTTCAACTTCTACAACCTTGACATTAAGCACTATTTAATCTCCCTTGCGCTTGCCGTATCGGTTATACCGATAGTGGAGATAGTAAAAGCGTTCATCCGCCTTGCGGACAAACGCAAGTGTAATTAAAAATAAGATAGGGTAACGGTAATAATCCGAGCCACGGTTTATCGTGGCAGATTTGCCCTCACCTTAAGGGAAACACTCTTTGCGGGTGTTTCCCTTTTATAATAGATATGTAGAATTAAATAACTGCACTCTCGTCAATGAAGTGAATCCAAAACTCAGATGCTTTTGGAGTTTATATCATACGAGAGTGCAGTTTTTATATCAGTTTTTCCTTTATGTATTTGAGCAGGGCGTCGCAGCCGAGGTGTATGTCACGGTATGTCGATTCGAAGTCTCCCGTGTACCAAGGGTCGTCTATATCTGCCGGATTATCGGTGAAATCGAGCAGCCTGTGAACTTTGCCTTGCGCGTCCTCTCCGATTGTCCTTAGAAGATTTGGATAGTTTGCGGTTTCCATAATTATCAGCAAGTCGTATTTGTCGTAATCGCTCTGTGTTATTTTGCGCGCCTGCCTGTCCGAAAAGGGTATGTTTTTCTGTGTGAGAATTTTTTGAGTTCCCCTGTGCACCGAACAGCCGAGAGCCTCACTGCTTGTGGCTCTTGACTCTATCAGGAAATCTTTTTCAAGTCCTTGCCTTTTAACCATGTCTTTAAATACGAACTCTGCCATAGGGGAACGGCAGATGTTTCCGAGACATATAAATACTACTTTAACCATAATTATTCTCCTTAGTGTAAGGTGAGGGGAGTCGAGCCCGATATGGTTTAAAACGGCATATTTTCGCCTGAACTGCGTTAAAAATCT
>CALYOC010000040.1 GCA_945227095.1 uncultured Clostridia bacterium | reverse complement strand
TTTCAACAGTTCCTCCGACGCCTTAACGGTCAGCTCTACATCACCGAAAATAATAAATCCCGCAATCGAAAGCTTATCGTTGCCAGCACAAATCGGGAGTTGCCTTTCGCCCCCCGCAATTTCCATTTTGTAAAATTCAGCCAATTTAAACACTCCAATCAATTAAAATTAAAAAATATTCGTCAATCAACCGGGAGGCCAAGCAAAATCTCTGCCGGACAAAATATGAAAATGCAGGTGCATTACACTTTGTCCCGCGCTTTCTCCGCAGTTGGAAACAACCCTAAATCCATTGTCAAACCCATTATCCCTTGCAATACTTGAAATTACTTCAAAAATATGGGCTATGACGGCACTGTTTGACGAGTCAATGCAGGCAGCCGATTCAATATGTTCCTTCGGAATGACAAGAATATGCGAGGGCGCTTGTGGGTCGAGGTCCTTAAACGCTACGCAAAGCTCGTCCTCAAACACCTTTTCGGACGGAATCTCTCCGTTTGCAATCTTACAAAAAATGCAATCCATTCTTATCCCTCCAATATAGATTTAACTATTCCGTATGTGGCAGATAACGCTTCGTCAAGTTTCGATAAATCCTTCGCACCTGCCATAGCACTATCCGGTCTTCCGCCGCCTCCGCCGCCTGCGATAGAGGCTATTTGCTTAACGACATCTCCGGCTTTAACTCCTTGTTTAACCGCTTCTTTTCCGCATGCGCAGAATATAGAGGCAGTTCCCTTGTCCTTGTCTGCGCTCGCAATAACCGCAACAACAGAGTCATCTTTAGCGCGAATAGAGTCACCGAATGAACGCATTCCGTCAACGGCTGTTCCGTCCTGCCTTGTTACGATAACCTTTACAGCGCCTATCTGTTGTGCTTGCGAGATGAGGTCGGATACACCCGATGTTACAATCTTTTCCCTCAAGGACTTGATTTCGCGTTCCTTTTCTTTAAGCTCCGACTGCATATTCTTACAGTGCGAAGGAATCTCATCAGCACTTCCGAGCTTCATTATATCTGCTGTCTGTTTTAATATATCATCTTTCTTTGAGAAGTAATCGAGCAAATTAAAGCTTGTCAATGCCGAAATTCTTCTGACACCGGCAGCAACACTCTGCTCGGATACGATTTTAAACAATCCCAATTTCGCAGTATTATCAACATGAGTTCCGCCGCAAAGCTCGATTGAAAAGCCGCTTGCGTTTACAACGCGCACAACATCAGAGTATTTTTCACCGAAAAGCGCCATAGCACCGAGCTTCTTCGCTTCTTCGATGGGCATTTCCTTTGTTCGAACATCTGCCGCTTTCAAAATTTGCTCATTTACAAGTGTTTCAACCTCCGCTATCTCCTCGTCGGTCAATGCCGAGAAATGAGTGAAATCGAAGCGAACCTCTTTCTCATTTACAAGCTGTCCTGCCTGCTCAACATGAGTTCCCAACACCTTGCGCAATGCCGCTTGAAGAAGGTGGGCGGCGGTATGATTAGCCATAATTGCCTTCCTTCTTTTCGCATCTATTCTCGCTGTCGCACTATCCGAAACGGAGATAACTCCGTCAATAACCGTTCCGTGGTGGATAATTACTCCCTCTTTGGTCTTAGTTGTATCGGTGACGAGGAATGATCCGTTTTTACACTCAATTACACCTGTATCGCCTACCTGTCCGCCGCTTTGTGCGTAGAACACGGTTTTATCAAGCATAATCGCGCCGTCGTTGCCCTTGGCGATGGCGTCACAGCGCTCGGAATCGCTCAATAAAGCGCATACCGTCGCCTCGTCCTCACGCATTTTTTCATAGCCTAAGAATTCGGTGGGCGCAATATCATCAAAAACGGATTTATCTGCAAGCCACGCGTCGGCACCTGCGTCCTTGCGGGCATTTCTGGCGCGCACCTTTTGCTGCTTCATTAGTTCATCGAACTTTTCTCTTTCAACTTTGATACCCTTCTCACCGAGAATATCCTCTGTCAAATCTAACGGGAAGCCAAAGGTGTCGTAAAGCTTAAACGCTTCTTCGCCGGAAAACACCTTACTGTCTCCTTTTTCAATAAAATCTGTCAGTATTGCCCAGCCTGCCTCGATACGCTCGGAGAAAGACTTCTCCTCGTTTTCGATTATCTTGACAATAACATCTCTCTTTTCGCGGAGATTTTGGTAATATCCGCCGTTTTCTTCAATTACGGTATCGGCAACCTTATACAAAAATGCCTCGTCGATTTTAAGAAGTTTTCCGTGACGGCAGGCGCGCCTGATAAGTCTTCTGAGCACATATCCTCTGCCTTCATTTGAGGGCATTACACCATCACTAATCATAAATACAGAGCTTCTGATATGGTCGGTAATAACTCTCAACGAAACATCGTCTTTTTCGTTATCGTGATAATGCACTCCGGAGATTTCACTTACCGTTTTCATTATATTTTGAACTGTGTCAACTTCAAAAAGGTTGTCCACGCCCTGCATAATGCAAGCAAGTCTCTCCAAGCCCATACCGGTATCGATATTGGGGTGTTCAAGGGGTTCATAGTTTCCGTTTCCGTCACTGTCAAACTGTGTGAACACCAAGTTCCAAAACTCGGTATATCTGTCGCAATCACAGCCTACCGAACAAGTGGGTGAACCGCAGCCGTATTCCTCGCCGCGGTCAAAATATATTTCGGAGCAAGGGCCGCAAGGACCGGTTCCGTGTTCCCAGAAGTTATCCTCCTTGCCCAAGCGGACAATTCTGTCGGAAGGAACACCGACTTTTTCCGTCCAAATCTTAAACGCCTCATCATCATCGAGGTATATTGTCACCCACAATTTGTCAACGGGCATTTTCAAAACCTCTGTGCAAAACTCCCAAGCCCACGAGGTCGCTTCAAGCTTGAAATAATCTCCAAATGAAAAGTTTCCGAGCATTTCAAAGAAAGTGCCGTGGCGCGCAGTTTTGCCGACGCGCTCAATATCGGGCGTCCTAATACATTTTTGGCAAGTTGTAACTCTCTTGCGAGGGGGTGTTACCTCGCCGGTAAAGTATTTCTTCATAGGAGCCATTCCGGAGTTTATCAGCAATAAGCTGTTGTCGTCCTGCGGAATGAGCGGGAAGCTCGGAAGCCTTAAATGTCCCTTACTCTCATAAAAGCTCAAAAATTTTTCACGCAGTTCATTAAGACCTGTCCATTCCATAATTTCACCTCAAAAGTTATTTAAATTAAAAAATGCCCCTTGAACAAAATGGGACGGATTTACCGCGGTACCACCCAAATTGTGCAAAAAGCACCACTCAAATTTCTTTAACGCAGAAATACGCTTTTGCTTTGACAAAAGTACTCCAAGGCAGCATTTCTCGACACAGGCACTATGGGAACTTACAGCCGCGATTCCCAATCTCTGAAAGCGCGAATCGAAAAATATCCTTTTCACAGTATATATAAATATTTAATAACATCTTAAATTATATATCACAAAAAATCCGTTGTCAACCGAAAATAAAGAATTGACCCTTTATTTTATCTCGAATATATGATAATATATATACAGTAAAGGCAGGTACTTAAATATGAGAGAAAGTTACGATTACAACAGTATTACACCCGGTAAGCTCACCGATATTACGGATATTAAAATTCTCATCTGCTACATTCTGTTCGGAGTCAATTCACCGATGAGCAAAGAGAATATTATTCAAATATTGTGCGAAAACGAGCTTGCCGATTACTTTGACGCGAGCACCGCTATCGCTGACTTAATTGACAATCACAGTTTAGCACAAACCGAGGACGGAATGATTAGAATAACGGGGAAAGGCAGAAACGCTGCCTCAGAGCTTGAAATATCACTCCCGTTAAGTGTCCGTGAAAAGGCAACCGCGCAAGCGATAAAGCTTCTCGCCCGTTCAAAAACTGAATCGGAAAATGAAGTAAACATCGAAAAATGCGACAACGGCTATTATGTCAACTGTAAAATGACAGACGGAAAGGACGAGATGTTCAACCTTCGACTTTATGTTTCAGACGATTTGCAAGCGCAAAAGGTCAAGGAAAAATTCTTGGACGATCCGGCACAGCTTTACTTAACCATTGTAAATGGCTTACTGAAATAATTATAAAATGACGGTCAGAACTTTTTCAGTTCTGACCGCTTTATTATTTCAACATATCGGACATTTCATATAATCCGGTGGTTTTTGTACTGAGAAATACAGCCGCGTTTAACGCACCGGAGGCGAAAATTTCCTTACTCATAGCCTGATGCTTAATAGAGAGTATTTCATCATGACCTGCAAAGATAATTTCATGCTCACCTACTATTGTTCCGCCGCGCACAGAATGAATACCGATTTCAGCCTTTTCGCGCTTCGTTCTCTTTGAATGGCGGTCATATTCATACCTCGGCGGAGTTTCAAGCTTGCTCGAAACCGCATTGGCAAGCATAATGGCGGTGCCGCTCGGAGCGTCGATTTTTTGATTGTGGTGCTTTTCAATAATTTCAATATCAAAGGTGTCGGAAAGCACCTGTGTCGCCTTTTTAGCCAATTCGGTCATAAGGTTTATCCCGATTGACATATTAAAGGTGAAGAAAACGGCAATCTCCCTTGACGCTTCTTTAATTAAATTTACTTGCTCGTCGTTATATCCGGTGGTCGCTATAACACAGGGTGTGCCGGTGGATTTGGCGAAAGAAAGCATATCGTTTAAAACATCGGGATTTGAAAAGTCAATAATGACATCTGCCTGCACCGATACATCATCAAAACGCGGAAAAACCTTAAAGGAGCATTTTCCGTTATCGTATTTATCAACACCTGCGACTATTTCACAATCGCCGCGCTCTTTGACAAGATTTGATATTACCGTTCCCATTTTGCCACAGCATCCGCTGAGTATTATCTTGGTCATTTTATTCTCCGTTCAAATTATTAGATTATTTTACAAGTCCGTATCTCACAAGGCACTCTCTGAGTGCTTTTTCTTTTTCTTCGCTCATTTTATACAACGGCATTCTGCATTCACCGACATTCCAGCCTATCATATTCATAGCCGCCTTGACGGGTATTGGATTGACATCGCTGAAAAGCTTGTTGCACAATTCAAGATATTTAAGCTGAAGCTGCGCGCTCTTTTTAAAATCGCCGTCCAATGCCGCCTGAGCAATATCATGAGTTTCCTGAGGACATACATTGGAAAGAACGGAAATTACACCTTTCGCACCGAGTGACATAAAAGATGTAATCTGGTCATCATTACCGCTGTAAAATGTCAGTGAATCCGAGCAAAGAGAGATTGACTCTGCCAATGCGGAAACATTTCCGTTAGCCTCCTTAACACCCCATATCATCGGGTGCTTACCTAACTGCGCATAAGTTTGGGGTAAAATGTTCAAGCCTGTACGGCTGGGTACATTGTAAACAATAATAGGCCTTGTAACCCTGTCCGCAATATAGTTGTAGTGATTTACAAGTCCTGCCTGTGAAGTCTTATTGTAATAAGGTGTTACAACAAGCAGAGCGTCGGCACCGCAATCGGTGGCCTCCTTGGCAAGGTCAACTCCGTACGATGTGTCGTTGCTTCCGGCACCGGCAATTACGGGGATTCTGCCGTTTACCGCGTCACAAACATACTTGATGACCTTGATGTGCTCGCGTGTGTCCATGGTCGCACTCTCACCGGTTGTACCGCAGACAATAATCGCATCTGTATGCTTTGCGATTTGGTCCTCAACAATATTTCCGAGCTCGGCATAATTGACGCTACCGTCATCTTTCATCGGGGTTATGATTGCAACTCCCGCTCCCTCAAAAATAGTACCTTTCATTAGTGTTTTCTCCTTAAAACATTTGAAATATTTAAAAAATTACCGCAGACGCGGAAAACATCTGCGGTAAACCTAAAATGCTTACTGTATGATAGCTCTCCACTAAAAGTGACAGTTCGCAAAATATTATCCTGCGACCCAATCAGCCGAGCCGCCGCCCGGTTAATTTCGGCAAAAGCACCTTTCAACCGCCTCAACGGACGCCTCCTAAACGGGTTTACTGATTACTTTTGCACCTCTATCTAAATTTCTGTAAAAATCATATCATTTTTAATATATTTTGTCAACTCAATATATTATATTTATTAAACACATATAATGTTAATCATTCCTCCGGAATAAAAGACGGCATAGGTTGAAGCTTGTGAAGATTTATCTTGTGAAGGTGGTCTATTCTCTCCTTGACGGCTTTATCCTCACACACACCGGTTTTGATATACTTGTCCAACACATCATAAGTGAATCCCAATTTTTCTTCATCAGTCATACCGCAAAGTCCGTCGATGGGCGGCTTTGAAACAAGACTTTCAGGCAGTCCAAGTTCCCTTCCGATACCTCTGACTTCGGTGACGGTGAGATGACTCAAGGGTGAAAAATCCCCGGCGCCGTCTCCGAATTTAGTGGCATATCCAACATAGTCCTCGGACAGATTGCAGGTGTTGACAACTCTGCCGCCTTCGCATTGAGCGACACAATAGAGCGTTGCCATTCTGATTCTCGGCGGCATATTGATTTTAGCGTCATCGGATAAACTGCCAAGCTGTTCTGCGCAACTATCCGAAAGAGCGGTAATAGCACTTCCGACATTTATACAATAGCTTTTAATTCCCAAATGAGAAACGAGCAGCTCCGAGCAATCAATATCGGGCTGAATATTCTGCGGCATTAAAACTCCGATAACTCTGTCC
>CALYOC010000039.1 GCA_945227095.1 uncultured Clostridia bacterium | reverse complement strand
ATTCCATACCGAACTGCTTTGAAAGCATTTGGTCGATTTGAATTGTAATAAGAGTGTCTTCTTTGCCGAATACATTCTTAATCTGTATATCAAGCTTCGGACCGTAGAATGCCGCTTCACCGATTCCGATTTTATAATCAATACCCAAGTGGTCGAGAATCTTCTTCATCGTTCCCTGCGCCTCGTCCCACTGCTCTTTTGTACCGAGATATTTTTCCTCGTTCTCGGGGTCCCATTGCGAGAATCGGTAACTGACATCCTCGTAAAGTCCCAAGGTTTTAAGCATAAAGGTTGTAAGTTCAACACAGCTCTTGAACTCGTCCTCTAACTGCTCGGGAGTACACATAAGGTGTCCCTCGGAAATTGTGAACTGACGAACGCGAATGAGTCCGTGCATTTCTCCGCTGGCTTCGTTTCGGAAAAGAGTTGATGTTTCATTATATCTCAAGGGCAAATCACGATATGAACGGCCTCTGTTTAAATAAGCCTGATATTGAAAAGGACATGTCATAGGTCTCAGAGCAAAAACCTCATCGTCCTTCTCCTCGTCGCCCAACACAAACATTCCGTCCTTATAGTGGTCCCAATGTCCGGAAATCTTATACAAATCACTCTTTGCCATATACGGCGTCTTGGTGAGAAGCCAGCCGCGTTTTTGCTCCTCATCCTCGACAAATCTTTGCAAAATCTGAATTACGCGCGCACCCTTCGGAAGAAGTATCGGAAGTCCCTGTCCGATACAATCGCTTGTGGTGAAGAATTCGAGCTCTCGTCCCAACTTGTTGTGGTCACGAAGCTTCGCCTGCTCCATTTGCTCCAAATGCGCTTCCAATTCGCTCGCCTTCGGAAAAGCGGTTGCATAAATCCTCTGCAACATCTTATTCTTCTCATCTCCGCGCCAATATGCGCCCGTAGCAGAGGTGAGCTTGAACGCCTTGACTCTCGAAGTGTCGGGAAGGTGCGGACCTGCACAAAGCTCGGTGAACTCGCCCTGCTTATAAAAGCTTATCGGCTCACCCTTTGCCGAATGCTCCCGAACGAGCTCAACCTTATACACCTCTCCCAAGTCCTCAAAATATTTCACAGCCTCATCGGGAGACATTGTAAATCTCTCAATAGGTAGTGCTTCCTTGACAATTTTTTTCATCTCTTTTTCAATTTTTTCAAGGTCTTCCGAGGTGAAGTTCCTGTCTAAATCAAAGTCATAATAAAATCCGTTGTCAATGGCAGGACCTATCGCAAGCTTTGCTTCGGGATAAAGCCTTTTCACCGCCTGCGCCATAATATGAGAAGCGGTATGTCTGAACGTGTATCTGCCGTACTCATCATCAAAAGTCAGAATACTTAAACTGCAGTCCTCGGTGATAGGAGTTCTCAAATCGCAGTTCACGCCGTCTATACAAGCCGCACACGCCGCTTTGTAAAGTCCCATTCCCAAATCCTTCGCGATAAGTAAAGGAGTGATTCCCGATTCATACTCCTTGACGACATCGCCTTTTAAAGTTACTTTTACCATAATAAACTCTCCTTACTATTAAAAAAATCCCATAGACCCCAAAAGGTCCATGGGATGAAGTGTAAACTCCACGGTTCCACCCAAATTACCGGACAAGTCCGATCACTCTAAACCGATAACGGCGGTCAGCCGTCGCACCTTTTCAGTGCGCTCTCCGAGGTGGTGCGCCGAGATTCGATACCTACTTTGATTTCAGCGGTACAAAGTTCTCTGTAAGGCTCATAAACCGGCAAGTCCCCGTCACAGATTATATTATATAAAATACAAATATATATTAAGTCAAAAACAATTTTAAGTCAAGTACCTATATCCTGCTTCTCAATATTTCTCGGTTTCGGCTTTAAAATAAAGTTTAGCGGAATACTGAACACCTTGAGCGATAAAATCAGCGTCAGCGCAACGGCGCACGCAAAGACAATTCCCATCTGTGCCGCCGTGGGCAGCAGAGCCAAATTTTCAAACACGCCTAAATCGAAAAGTACGGATATTATCAGAAGGTGCCAAAAATACACTCCCAATGTCCTCTCTCCGAAAGTGCTGATAAATCCGAGTCGTCTTTTCGGCACGACGCTTATCACCGCACATATTATAGCCGAGCAGACAAAGTAATATACCAATCGTATAAGTCCGCCCCACAAGGCAAATTTTTCCATTTTAAAATACGAATTCTTTCCGGTGAGAAGCGGCCTTATAAAATAAACATCTTTTAAACAGAACAGGCAAACTGCCGCAAGCGCTGCCAAAACCGCAACAGAAATTACCTTTACCCATTTTCTCTGAGTAAATTCGGTGACCTTTTCCACCGGCAGATAATAGCCGAGCAGGAAAAACGGATAATAGGCTAAAATACGCGATACGGATAATATATCCTTTGTGTCGGTATAACCGATTATACAACCCATAAGAACCGCCATAATCAAGGCGAGCTTCGGGTCGATATTCTTAATTAAGAATGTAATAATATAAAAGGCGAAAATCGCAAGCAAAAACCAAGAGGCATTTCCCACCTTAAACACCGAAAAGGTGAATTTCTCCTTAAACGGCGCTTCCACGGCCTTTCTCAAAAAATTGAGAATAAAAAATAGGTAAAAATACGGAATAATCTTACTCCAATTGAGCTTTGGAGCGTTCACCGTGCTCTTTGAAAAAAGTCCGGATATAAAGATAAACGCAGGCATATGGAAGGTGTAAATGAACAAAAACGCACTTTTTGCAGCCGATGCGTCGGAGCGCTCGACAAAATGCCCCAGCACTACCAGAAATATCAGCAAAAACTTGACATTGTCATATTTTGCAACTCTCGTTTTAGGCATAATTACTCCTTAAAATCAATCGTTGACAAGCATTACCCTGCCCTTGACCTTGCCGGGCTGTTTAAAGTCCTCAAATGCCTTCGATGCGTCCTGCATTTTAAACTTTTTATATATAAAGCCGTCGTCAATTATCATCTCTCCCGAAGCGGTATAATGCGCTACAAGTGACCAGTCATCACCCGGAAACGGTGCAGTTCCTCCGGACATCCAGGAGCCTCTGACAGTTAACTCCTTGCGGTTTATCTGCTCCCAAAGGCCTTTTGAGAAGGTGATGTCCTTTGTGGGAGTGCCGATAAAGCAGACAGTCGCCTTGTTCGCGGCGAGCGAGAAGGTCATCTTGATTGTGGGGACGCTGCCGGCAGTTTCAAAGACATAATCAAAGCCTCTGCCGGAATCTGTATATGACAGCGCCTTCTCCTCAAAGCCCTCTTCAAGTGTATTGACAACCTCGTCGGCTCCGACTCTTTTTGCCGTGGCGAGCTGCTCGTCGGAAATATCAAAGGCGACAATTTTCTTCGCACCCATTATCCTCGCCCACTCAAGAGCGAAAAGTCCTATCGTTCCGCAGCCCAAAACAGCCACCGTTCCGCCGCCCTTGTATCCGCTGACGCGAAGTCCGTGCAAGGACACGGTGCAGGGCTCAAACATAGCCGCCGCGGTGAAGGGAATAGACTCATCAATTTTAACAACATTCTTTTCGGGCATTACGACATAATCGGAATAAGCACCGGGGTCTCTTGAACCGATAAAGGTATAATTTTTACACTGCGAGAAATTTCCTCTAAGGCAATCCGCACATTCAAGGCACGGCACAAGCGGCACACCTACAACATGGTCACCCTCCTTGACAGAGGTTACTCCCTCGCCGACCTCGGCGACATATCCGCTGAACTCGTGACCGAGTATTATCGGATAATAATGCGCTCCGCCTGACAAAGCCCTCGGAATGTCCGAGCCGCAGACTCCGCATGCCTTAACTCTGACCTTTACCTGTCCCGCTTTCACCTCGGGCTCGGCAACTTCCTCATATCTTAAATCGTCATCACCATATAAAACTGCTGCCTTCATTGACAAATTCTCCTTTATTTCGTAAAAATACCGCTGACCATATAGTTGTGCATAACGGCATAGTTGTAATCATCGATAACTCCGACAACCTTGTCCTTGACAAGTTCTCTCGGAGTAGCCTTCAAGCCGCCCTCGCGCACCTAGATAAACTGCTCGGGCATATACTGTTTGAGCATTGTAAGCGGAATCTCTCCGCCGTCGAGGTTTTTAAACAACTTGCTGATAGCTTTATCTACCTCGGGAAGCGCCATATAGTATCTGCTCCTGTCGGAGAAACCGTACTTTCTCGAAAGATGCTGCTTGTGCTCGTCTCCGTCATAATATTTTTCCCAATACTTCGGATTTTTGAGCATTTCCTCTTCGAGAACCTCCATAAAGTCAGCTCTCTTGCTCTCGTCCTCGATAAGCTCCTTTTCCATCATACTCAAAGCAAACAAGCCCTCTCTGAGCGAGAATGTAAGAGCAGGTCCGACCTTGATAATCGCAATTCCGTCCTGTACCATCTCTCTAAGGCTCTGAGGTGTTTGATAATCGGTGGAATGTCCTTCAAAGACGATATCGGGGTACTTTTTCAAGCTGCGGCAAAGCCGGGCAGCGTCAATGCGGTCATAATGATGTATATCGGCATTTCCGAACTCAACTCCGGGCTGAACGACGACGGCGATAATATTCTCCCACGCGTCATTGAGTCCGAGCTCGGCGAATTTCTTCTTATAAGCGACGAGAGTCCTCTCAAAGTCCTCCGGGGTTGTCACCTTGACATGGTCTCCCTCCTCCTGGTCACCGCCGGGAATCGGCACCTCACTGCCGATTACATATACCGGGTGAACGGCGTCCGGGTGAGAAATGAGATATTCCTCAAAAGCCTCCTCTGCCGCCTTGTAGAGAAACGCTCCTCTTTCCGCAACGACCTCGGGTGAAAGCTCTCCTGCCGGGTCATCGCCCAATTTCATACTTGTGTCCAAATGAATCTTTGTATAACCCGATGAAACGCAGAGCTTGACAAGAATCGCCGCCTGCTCCATAGCGTAGTCGGCAGGCTTATCGCACCACGGTAGCGGTCCCAAATGGTCGCCGCCCAATACGATTAAGTTCTTATCAAAATCAATCCTATCGGCTATTTTGTAAACATACTCCTTGAAGTCCTCGGGAAGCATTTTTGTATATCCGCCGTCCTGGTTGACCTGGTTGGAGGTTGCTTCGATGAGCACGGATTGACCGGTAAACCTTTTTGCCTGCTCGAGCGCTGCTTCGATTACAAGCTTGTTTGCGCTGCAATATGACGGGATTCCGCAATGGATTCCGATTTTTCTCTTTTCAACCATATCCTTAAGAGGATTTATTCCCATTTTCAATGTCTCCTTTTTTAATTGTCTTTAAAAAAATATGTGTGAAGAAGCTTTTTACAAACCTCTAAATCTTCCTTATGTGTTATTTTAAGATTTACAATGTCGGTCGGTACAACCTGCATAGGAATATCATTTGCAAGTGCGATTGCTCCGGCAGAGGTCATCGCCTCGAAATATGCCGGGTCAGCGTTTTTATAAATATCATATATAAGTCCGAACTTAAACGCTTCCGGTGAAGCTCCGGAGACAATATACTGACGCGGAACAACCTCGCTGAGCATATTGTTTTCATCTATCCTATACATCGTATCATACTGGCACGCGCCCAAAGTCGCGCCGCCGTGCTCCTTGACAGCCTCGATTATCTTAAGCGTGCCCTCAGCATCGACATACGGGTGTGTAGCGTCGTGAATAAGCACTACATCATCATCGCACGCAAACTCGGATATGCTTTCAAGTCCGTTGAGCACGGACTCCGAACGGGTTGAGCCGCCTGCGACAATCGCATTTACCTTGGGAATGTTGAGTTTATCTCTCCACTCGCCCACAAAATCAAGCCAATCGGCGTGCGACACAACCACAATGGCGTCAATACATTCAAGCTCGGAATATCTCTTTAAAATATATGTAAAGAGCGGTTTTCCGTCAACCTCGATATACTGCTTGGGTATGTCGGCTCCGAACCTTGTTCCGGTGCCGCCCATCATCAACATCATTATATTCATAAATTCTTCTCCGATTTTTAATTATCCAATGACCAACCGATAAGTCCGTGTCCTATCTGCTTGTGCTGCGGCGGAAGCTCCATATAGTCTCCGTACTGCATTTCAAGGAATACCTCTGCCCTGTTGGGAATTTTTGTCTTAATATTTTCAAAATCTACATCTCTGTAAGGCAACAAATCATCAAGCGAAATAAAGGTGTAGCTCGGTACAAAGCTTGCAACCGTTGTGTAGCCGGGCTCGCCGAGTTTGTCATTATACTTTGTGGCGAGCTTAACATATCTGCGCTGGGTGATTGTCAAAGGAATCAATTTATACACAAAGCGGTGAATCCGTCCGAACCATCTGAAATACCAATCGGTTAGGTTCACGGGCTTATGGTCGTACTCCGGCTCCGGTCCTGCGATATTGACGACCTTGTTGTGCTTTTTGGAGCGTTTGATTACCTTGCTGACGAATTTCTCCCTCTTTTCCAAATCGTCCGGCACTACATCGAACGGGAACAGGTCTAAGCAAATCCCCTTGTGGAAATTGCGGCGCTCATTGTACTTGGTAAGATAAGTGGAGTTATTAAGACGAATTTTAGAGAACAGATAGGGTATTTCGGGGTCGCTCTCCCTTGTCTGCATAAAAAATCGGACGGCACGCAACGGCGCGCCATATTTAATAAAAATGTCGTATTCATTCCGATGAAGGCCGACGAGGAAAGCGTCGGCCCCCTGGATAAGCCCGCGGGGCAGCACCTGCCGGAC
>CALYOC010000038.1 GCA_945227095.1 uncultured Clostridia bacterium | reverse complement strand
TACGAGGAAATAAACTGGATGCATTAAAAATGAGGTCCGATTCCGGACTAAAAACAGAGGTACCTCAATTTAACATCGGTGACACGGTTCGTGTAGATGTTAAAATTCGTGAGGGCGAAAGAGAGAGAATTCAGGCTTTTGAAGGTACGGTCATTGCCAAGAGAGGCTCCGGCATTTCTTCTACCTTTACCGTAAGACGCATTTCTTACGGCGTAGGTGTTGAGAGAGTATTCCCTCTGCATTCCCCGAATGTTGCCGATGTCAAGGTCGTCAGAAAGGGTAAGGTTCGCCGCAGCAAGCTTTACTATCTTCGTGACAGAGTCGGTAAATCCGCAAAGGTTAAAGAATCCCTTTAATTTTGCAGACTTAAATTTTAATTTTGAGGTTGAACCACGGTCTCCCGAAGCCGCTTTTGTAAAATCGCGCTCGGCTCCGTGGTTTTTTCTGTCCGAAAATGAAAAATAATTTAATTTATTTTTATAAATATATAGATTTATCATAATCAATGTGCTAATATATATTATGTGTAAGTTTAATTTCAGGAGTGACTGTCTTGAAAAAGTCTAAAAGCAGGAAGAATAAAATAGTTTTATCGGACAAGCCGACCAATTGCTTGGGTAGCGGAAGCTCGGTGTTGTTGGATTTTATTGAAATTATAGTTCAGTCTTTGGTTATAATTTTCGTCATTTTCACTTTCGTTTTCCGAGTTGCCGGAGTTGACGGTGACTCTATGATGCCCACCCTAAACAACGGAGATTGGCTTTTATTATCGACCTTCGGCAGTAAATATGAGCCGGGGGATATAGTCGTAACCTCTCAGCCGTCCACGGTCAATAAGCCTCTTATCAAGCGAGTTATCGCCGTTGAAGGTCAGGTTGTAGATATTGACTTTTCTTCGGGTGATGTGTATGTTGACGGAAAGCTCAGTCAAGAAGATTACATTATGGATAAAACCTATTTAAGCTATGATGTCGAGTTCCCTCATATCGTTGAACAGGGGAAGGTATTTGTAATGGGCGACAATCGTAATAATTCATATGATTCTCGCTCAACCGCAATTGGTGATATTGATACTGACTATATCGTCGGAAAGGCGGAGTATCGCCTTTATCCGTTGAGAAGCTTTGGTGACCTGTATGATTGATAATCCGAAACAGACTATCCAATGGTTTCCGGGCCATATGGAAAAAGCAAAAAGGAATATTATAAAATGTTTAAAATTGGTTGACGCAGTGGCGGAAATCAGAGATGCGAGATTGCCCGAATCGAGCAAAAATCCCGACCTTGACAGCATTATCGGCGACAAGCCGCGCATAATACTGCTCAACAAGTCCGATTATGCCGACGCATATGCAACGGAGAAATGGATTGAATATTATAGGTTAAAGGGTATCACCGCGATTGCCGTCGATTGTCGGACCGGAAAGGGCGTCAATGCCTTTATCCCCTCGGTTAAGAGGGTTTTGGAACCTGTAATGCGCAGGAACGAGCAGCGCGGTATGCCGGGGAAGCCGTTGCGCATAATGGTTGTCGGCATACCTAATATCGGTAAATCGTCGTTTATCAACCGTATGGCAAAGAAAAACAAGGCGATTGTTGCCAATAAGCCCGGTGTGACAAAGGCGAATCAGTGGTTTAATATCGGAAACGGAGTTGAGCTTTTGGACACACCCGGAGTGCTTTGGCCGAAATTTGATGACGCAAGCGTGGGTGACAAATTGGCATTTTCGGGAGCGGTTAAAGCCGAGATAATGGATCCGGAGATAATGGCTTGCCGACTTATCGGATTTATGAAGGAGTCTTATCACGACAGACTTGAAAGCAGATATAAGCTCTCCGACATATCCGGTATGGAGGATTATGAAATCCTTGAACTTATAGGCAGAAAGCGCGGTATGCTTATCAGCGGCGGTGAAATTGACACTCTGCGAGCTGCGAAAATGCTTATGACGGAGTTTAAGGACGGAGTATTGGGAAAGATTACTTATGAAATGCCGGGGTGAATTATGGACTGGTTAGAGTATGAAAAGCAGGGAAAAGCCAAAGGACATTCGGTTATCTGCGGGATTGACGAAGCCGGCAGAGGTCCGTTGGCGGGTCCTGTATGCGCGGCGGCGGTAATTCTGCCCGAGGGCTGTGTAATTGAGGGAGTCAATGATTCAAAAAAGCTCAGCGAGAAAAAGAGAGAAGAACTTTTTGATGTAATCACCGAAACCGCTCTTGATTACTCAATCGCCTTTGCCGACGAGAGAGAAATTGACGAGTTAAATATATTAAATGCGACATTTCTCGCTATGAGGAGAGCCGTGCAGGGGCTTAAAACGGTTCCGAGCCTTGCCTTGATTGACGGCAACAAGACGCCCGGCTTGGACGGGATTGAGCAGTGGGCAATTGTCAAAGGTGATGCAAAAAGCGCCAATATTGCTGCGGCTTCGATACTTGCCAAGGTCAGCAGGGACAGAGTTTTGCGCGAGCTTGACAAGGAGTATCCGCAGTATGAGTTTGCACGCCACAAGGGGTACGGAACGAAACTGCACTACGAAAAGCTTCGTGAATACGGTATTTCTCCCGTCCATCGCAGAAGTTTTTTGAAGAAGTTTTTAGGTGAAGAAAATGTCTAAATCCGATATAGGAAAATGGGGCGAGATATATTCCGCGCGTTTTTTAAGGGAAAAGGGCTTGAATATTGTTCAGAGCAATTACCGTACTCGCTTCGGAGAGATAGACATAATCGCCAATGACGGAAAATACATAGTATTTGTCGAGGTCAAGAGCCGAACAAATTTCAGCAAGGGCTCTCCGAAGGTATATGTCGATGAGAGAAAACAAAGAAAAATCATTTTAAGCGCCGCGCTTTATTGCAATAATATGACCGAGCGGTTGCAGCCGCGCTTTGATGTAATTGAAGTTTATTTTGAAAAAACTTCGGATACAAAACCGTTTAAGATAAAACATATAAAAAATGCTTTTGACGCAGGAGCGTTGGGGGTTAATTTAGATTTTGGAGGATAGATATGTATTACACAAGTACGAGAGACAAAAGTGTCAGAGTGACCTCTGCACAGGCTATTGCACAGGGTATTTCAAAGGATGGGGGACTTTTTGTACCTTGCGAAATTCCGAAAATAAGTCTTGATTTTATAAAGGAGATTTCCGCGCTTGACTATATCGGCAGAGCGAAGAAAATATTATCTTTATTTCTCACCGATTTCAGTGAGGAGGAGATTGATTATTGCGTAAGCAATGCTTACAAAGAGGGCAAATTCAGTTCACCTGCGGTCGCACCCACCGTTTCGCTTGATGAGACCGTTAGCGTTTTGGAACTGTGGCACGGTCCGACCTGTGCGTTTAAGGATATGGCTTTGCAATTACTTCCGTATTTGCTCACAACAGCGGCTAAAAAGGTTGCCGACGGAAAGCAAATAGTAATACTTGTCGCAACCTCCGGGGATACGGGTAAAGCGGCTCTTGAAGGCTTTAAAGATGTTCCTTCAACTAAAATGCTCGTGTTCTACCCCAACGAGGGCGTCAGCGCAATGCAGAAGCTGCAGATGTGCACCCAAGAGGGAGAGAATGTCAATGTCTGTGCCATAAACGGAAATTTTGACGATGCACAAACAGCGGTAAAGCAAATTTTCACAGGTAAGGAAATAGGTGAAAAGCTTGCTCAAAAGAATATGATGTTTTCCAGCGCGAACTCAATAAACTGGGGACGCCTTGTGCCGCAGATTGTCTATTATTTCTCAACATATTGCGATTTGTTAAACAACTCTAAAATCGATTTGGGAGACAAGGTAAATATCGTCGTTCCGACAGGCAACTTCGGAAATATTCTTGCAGCGTACTATGCCAAGCAGATGGTATTACCGCTTAAAACCCTGGTTTGAGCGTCAAATTCCAACAATGTATTAACTGAATTTCTCACACAAGGAGATTATAATAAAAACAGGGATTTCTATACAACGATTTCTCCGTCTATGGATATTCTTATTTCCTCGAACTTGGAGAGATTGCTCTACCATATTTCCGGTGAGGACGACGCATTTGTCAGAAAATGTATGTCCGAGCTCACCGAGAACGGTAAATATACGGTTCCGGGCGAGATTTTAAACTTAATTAAAGAGACATTCTGCGCCGGTTGCTGCTCCGACGAAGACACAAAGCAAACTATCGGCAGAGTTTTCTCAAAGCGCAAGTACCTTTGTGACACACATACTGCCGTCGCGGTAAATGTTTGCTATGATTTCCTTGAAAAGACAAAGGACAACACACCGATTGTTGTCGCATCCACCGCGAGTCCGTTTAAATTCAGCCCGGCGGTGCTTGAAGCCGTGGGAGATGAAAGTGCCGTTTGTCAGGACGAATTCCGTATGGTTGACGAGCTCAGCAGGGTGACCTCATGGGAGGTCCCGGCTCCGTTGGCAGGACTTAAAGATAAAAAGATTCGTTTCACAAAAACAGTCGAGCGAACCGATATGACAGATGTTGTACTCGGTATGCTCGGAATTGAGTGATAAAAAGTAAAAATGCGGAAAAACTCCGCATTTTTACCGATATAGGATTTGATTTTTGCTTTGGTAATCTCCGATGAATCGGGATTATTATTTACAATTCTTGCATTTAAAGGTGTTGCAAACAGTATCATTACTTGAATTGGCGTATCCGGGACCTACCGAGATTTCCTGTGCGCTGCAGTGGTCGCTTGAATCGTGGTAAGTGCAGTTGCAAACATCACATCTGATATTTTTATTTTCGTGCATTTAACTTGCCTCCCTTCATAATTAGTTTTTGAAAAATAGGCGTGTTTATACACGATGATTTTGGAGTTAAAATGTCTGTTTTTACTATCGGTGATACACATTTATCCTTAATGACCGAAAAACCTATGGATATTTTCGGCGGTTGGGAAAATTATGTAGAACGACTTGAAAAAAATTGGAAAAAATTGGTTAAGCCGGAAGATACGGTGGTGGTTCTCGGCGATATTTCCTGGGCGCTCAACTATGAAGAAGCACTTGAGGATTTTAAATTTTTGAACTCTCTGCCCGGAAGAAAAATTCTGATAAAGGGAAACCACGATTTTTGGTGGCAAACCGCTTCAAAGAATAAAAAGTTTGTCGAAGAAAATTCACTCGATACAATAGAATTTGTCTTTAATAATACCTGTGTGGCGGAGGATATTGCCGTTTGCGGAACGCGAAGCTGGTTTTTTGAGACCGATGAGTCGGATTTGGTGTTAAACCGCGAATTGGGCAGGATGAAAAGGAGTATTGAGTGTGCAAAACAGACGGGTAAGGAACCGGTTTTGTTTTTACACTATCCGCCGTTGACAACAAAGGGCAAATGCGAGCAGATATATCAAGCCGTCATTGAAAGCGGAGTAAAGGAATGTTATTACGCCCATCTGCACGGGTATTCAATATCGGCGGCTTATAACGGCACAAGTGACGGCGTGAAATTCAAACTTGTTTCCGCTGACAGTTTAGGATTTATGCCATACTGTGTGAGAAAATAATTTTTCGATTTCGACAGTTTGTTTTAAGAGGTTGAAAATTGGAAAATATTGTGATATAATTTTGCATTGTTATTCAATATTATTTTAATATTTTATATTAAGGAGTAAACAAATGAGTTTAAAATCATCAAAAGAACTTGAAAAAAATGTGTATGAGTTATGCGTGAGCGCCTCTGCGGAAGAATTTGAAGCAGCTGTTAATCAGGCTTATTCTAAAAAGAAGAATAAGATTTCCGTACCCGGATTCCGCAAGGGTAAAGCTACAAGGAAAATGATTGAAAGCGTATACGGTGAAGGCGTGTTTTATGAGGACGCACTTGACATAATTTATCCGAAGGTTGTCGGTGAAGCGATTGACGAGTTTGAAAAGACAGTTGTATCCGCTCCCAGCGATGTTGATATTAAGTCCATTGGTAAAGATGGACTTGAAATGACAATGAAGGTCACGGTTAAGCCCGAGGTTAAAATCGGTGAGTACAAGGGACTGCCGCTTAAGAAAAAGGCTTCCAGAGTCAGCGAGAAAGAGGTTAATGAAGCAATCGAGGCTCTCAGAGAGAGAAATTCGAGAATGGTTCCCGTTGAGAACAGAGCCGTTAAGGACGGAGATGTTGTTGAGCTTGACTTTGAGGGCTTTGTTGACGGAGTTGCCTTTGAAGGCGGAAAAGGTGAGAACTATGAGCTTACAATCGGCTCCGGTCAGTTTATTCCCGGCTTTGAGGACCAGATAATCGGAAAGGAAGCTGAAACGGACTTTGATGTCAATGTCACCTTCCCGAAGGAATACGGCGCAGAAGACCTCGCAGGCAAGGAAGCTGTATTCAAGTGCAAGGTTCACGCAATCAAGGAGAAGGAGTTGCCCGAGCTTGATGATGAATTTGTTAAAGATGTCAGCGAATTTGACACACTCGACGAGCTCAAAGCAGACGAAAAAGCAAAGATTAAAAAGCAAAAGGACGACAGCAACGAAAACGATTTTGAAAACGCGGTTATCGACAAGCTTATCGAAGGCTTAGAGGCTGATATTCCTCAGGTTATGATTGACAGCCGCGTTGACGAAAACCTTCGTGACTTTGATTCCAGACTTCAAATGCAGGGACTTGATCTTAAGACATACTTGCAGTACACGGGTTCCGATATTGAGAAACTTCGTGAGAGCTTCAAGGAACAGTCCGAGCGCCAGGTTAAGATTAGACTTGTACTTGAAAAGATTGTTGAACTTGATAAAATCGAGGTCACCGAGACTGA
>CALYOC010000037.1 GCA_945227095.1 uncultured Clostridia bacterium | reverse complement strand
CAAAATTTTGTTTGTCGTTGTCGAGTTTTATTTAGGAGTAATCCCGTTTGTCTGCACGGTCAGCTTTCGAGAATTTCTCGCAGGAATTTATCCTCTGCAAAGGAGATGGACGGCATTGCGTTTTGCTCAAACTCGGCATTTTTTTCGAGTTCTTGAAGCTTTTTGTTATCCTCTATCTCTGTAAGGCGCGCGGAGATTGCCTTTTTCGCAATCTTTTGAATCACTTTGTCGTAATCGGTGTAGTGGAAGAAGGTGTGCGAATTTTTGCTGATTGTCCTTCCTACCGCGCAGACCTTTGATCCGCCGGAATAGTAGCTCCAGTTTTGCTCGATTATTGTAACCGAGTTTTTACCGACGCTTTTTACAAGAGCCCAGTGCGTTCTGTCAGAAAAGCGTACGATGTCGCCTACGCGCGGATTTTTAACAGCCCTGAACGCTCCCTTGCTCGCGGTGGGAGTACTGTATGGGGAATACAGATTGTTCACCCTGACGCCGAAAACCGATGAGTAAAATCTCATAACAAGCTCGGCGCAGTGGTATTTTCCGGAAAAGCCGTAGTATGCGTTGACCTTTTTGCCTGCGAGCTCAATAGTGTCCACCGCCTGTGCTTCCCTTGTGACAGGAACTATGCTTTGGCGGGCGGAGGATTGAACGGCAACGATTGCCGAAACGCCTAAAATGAGGATTGTGCTTAAAACGAGTGCTGTAATTTTCTTAAATTTTTTAATCATTATAACTCCCGTTTGCAAATCCGGCTAAAAGAGCCGCGGAATAAATCCTTTACGAATTGAAGTCAATTCGCTTTAGCAGAACCGCCGAATATATTCGTACACGGTTTAAATTTGGGGGTGTACACGAATTACTCGGCTTATCAGACCCGGTTTCCGTATCAAAGCCGTTTAAAAAAATGCTCAGTTTTACTACAGGGGTTTCCCTGCGCGCCTTGATGTTTTCGCGAGTCTTGCGGCAGCACTGTGCAGCCTGCCGCAGCAAACGAGTGATAATTTAACATAAAAATGACGATTTGTCAAGTAAAATTTGTAGTATTTGACAAATCGGTCAAAATTTACCCGCTGATAAAGCGAAAAATGAGCTTCTTTTTTGCGAAAAAATTTTGTGAAAAAAGATAAGCTCTGCCGTGTAACAGAGCTCATCAAAGTGTTTTTTATTAAATTATGACGGAAAATTTTCAATGTATTCCAGTGTTATCTCCACACTCTTATCCTTGATAACGCCCATAAAGTTTGCGTGGTTAAGGATGAGGTCACACCTTGAAACATACTCCGCGCTTGTCATCATCTTTGATTTTGTATCAAAGGTGCATGTGACATATCCGTCGTGGTAATAGACGTCTAAATTGTCATCTATCGTGCCCTGTGCCCAGGTAATCTGCTTGACGGAACCGATAGAGCCCTTCAAATCTTTAAAAAGGTTGAAAGTCTTACCCTGCGGGTCCTTTTCGCACTGTGGGAAATGGACGCCCTTGGGCACAAAGTTGATTGTTGCGGTGCCGTCCTTGTTGTCGGTGTATGTGGCTGATTCGACATCATCACCGGTCAACAGGCAGGTGTCCAGGCTTTCTGCCTGCTCGCTGGGCGGCAGGGGCTTGTCAGTCTGGTTTTCAAAAAGCGACTTTAAGAGTGAACTTACCATTCCCTCTAAGGTCGGGTTTTGCTTTCCGCCGAAAACAATTCTCGGAATTCTCATTGAGTTTGTCCCCAGGAATTGTCCGCTCGCCTTTGTGATGTCATAGACCTCACAGTAAACCTTCATAATATCGTCCGCGCTCATATCGGTAGAGACATTTGCCGAGGGTGTGTTTTCGGCAGGCGCGCCTTTATCGCCTTTTTTAGAAGAACAGGCACTCAATGAAGCCAAAAGGGCAAGTGCGACAAAAATTGACAATGCCTTTTTAATATTGTTCATAATTATATACCTTAATTATACTTACTTAACACAATATGGCTCACCGGATAGGTGAGCCAATATGTATTGAAATATTATATCACTAAAATTATATTAGCCGATGGATTCCCAATAGTAGGAAGAATAATATGTTGTTTTAGCAAGGTCGCCGTTGATACCGCCGATGTTGAGAAGGTCAACCTGACCGGTAACATGACCGTAGATGTCAAGGTATGTTCCGAGAGCAGCAAGATAACCGCTGTTGGGGTCGATAAGAGCAACGATTGAAGCACCCTTGTATGTCAACTTAGCTGTGTTGATAGCAGCCGAGCCGCCGAAGCTTGTGATAAGGTCTTTAGCCTGCAGAGTGTACATACCGTGAGCTGCGAATGTATCGGGAGTAGTCTTGTTGTCAACAAATTCGAACTCGGAATCGGCAATGGTGATTGTAACTCTCCAGAAATTGCCGTCCTCTTCGATTTTAGCGTCAGCAACCTCGTCCTCTTTGAGAGAGCTCATATCAGCGCTGTCTTTGATGGGAAGCATTGTCTCGAGTGCTGCGCCGACATCTTTGGCTTCAACCTCTTTTTCTTCCTGTGTGCAGGTCTCTGCCGTAACCTTGCTGTTCTCAACGGTTACATCCTTGGTGATGGGCTTGGGTGAGAACTGGTCGATAAGCTTTTGAACTGCGGACATCATCGGAGCACTGAGCTCTTTGCCGTTCTTGTCGAAAACGATTGTTTCGACGGCAATCTTAGCACCTTCGTTGATTTCCTGGTACTTCATGTTTTTAGCGTGCTTTGTCGCATTGGCAACATTGTTGTAAAGAGCGAGAATGTCAGCTTTGCTGCTGGGCATTTTGGAGCAGTCAACGCCGGATTTTCCGTTGGCGGTGAAGTTGTCTTTTGCAACAAGACCGCTTCCGCCTGCGTTTGCGGCGTCTCCGCCTGCGGCATTTTGGCAGCAATCACAGGTGCACTCGATTGTAACCTGTTTTGTGCATCCGGCAAAAGCGGCAACAACAATGGATACCGACAAGAGAATTGCAACAATTTTAGCAATAGTTTTCTTCATTTGGGAATTCCCCTTTCGAAAATATAATATTTGTTCCCATTTCGGGTTTTTCACAAATAATAAATTACACTATTTTAATATAAAAGTCAACATAATAAATTTATAAAACGACTAATTTTTGTTAAAAATGAAGATATTTGTAAATTCCTACAAATTGTATATATTTTTTTTGGTGATTTTTCTGTTTAAAGCTATTTGATTCGCGCTTTCGGTTTACGCGGATATTAAAGGTTTATATATTTTTTTAGATTAGTCTAAGGTGAGGGGAGGCGAACCCGATATGGTTTAAAACGGCATATTGTGTTCAACTCTCCTCACCTTAAGCAAGCGATATAAAATGCAAAGCGGGAATATTCCTGAGCACGCAGTATACGGCAAATATCGTCAATAATACAATATAAAACCACTTGCTTCTCGGAAGAAGCTTTATCTCTCTGCCGATTAGATATGCCGCACATTCCGCCCAAAGCAGGATAAATAAAATGCAAAGGATAATTAAATCCGGATTATACATAATGCTTTCGGCAATGTCGAAATTTAACAGTGCGAAAAAGCTTCTTGTATTTCCACAGCCGGGACAGAGCAGCCCCATTCGGTGAAAAAGACATTCCGGAAAGAGCCGGAATATTCTTAAAAGAAAATCTTTAAAGGCGTAAACTGCGGGCAATATGAAAAACGGCGCGAGCACAACCGCCGCGCGCAAAGTTTTTAATTTTTTCTTTTCCATATTATACCACCTCTGCACAAGCCCTTTGCAAAAATTATACAACAGAGTAAACTTTGATGTCAATTTTTTAAAAATCGTTTAAGAGAAAAATGTATAAAAAAACAAGAAAATACGAGAAAAAACGAGATATAAAAAAATATTTTAAAAAAGAGGTTGACTTGTTAAATCTAATTTGCTAAAATATGTGAGAAAAAAATCAGGAGGGAAAAAATATGTCAACATATATGCCTAAAAAGGGCGATATTACTCGCGATTGGTATGTTATTGATGCGGCAGGCAAGCCTCTCGGACGCGTTGCGGCTAAAGCTGCCGAGCTGCTCAACGGAAAACATAAGGTTATTTACACTCCCCACGCCGACTGCGGAGACTGTGTAATCATAATCAATGCCGAAAAGGCAATCCTCACAGGTAACAAATATGAGGGTAAACATTATTATCACCACACCGGCTACATCGGAAATATGAAGGATGTAAAGTACGGTATCTTGATGAAAGAGAAGCCTGAAAAGGCTATGACTCTCGCCGTTAAGGGAATGCTTCCCGACACAACAATCGGCAGAAATTCTCTTACAAGACTTAGAGTTTACAGAGGCAGCGAGCACAACAACGCCGCTCAAAAGCCCGTAAGCGTAGAAATATAACGAAGGGAGTTAAAAGATATGTACGAAAATAATTCTTACTTTTACGGCACCGGTCGCAGGAAGAGCTCTGTTGCGAGAGTTCGTCTCTATGCCGGCACAGGTAAAATCACAATAAATGACAGAGATATTGATGATTATTTCGGTCTTGAGACTCTCAAGCTTATCGTTCGTCAGCCTCTTGCTCTGACTGAGCTCACCGAGAAGTATGACATCGTTTGCCGCGTAAACGGCGGTGGAGTCACAGGCCAGGCAGGCGCAATCAGACACGGCGTTGCAAGAGCACTCCTTGTTGCAGACCCCGAGCTGAGACCCGTTCTCAAAAAGGCAGGACTTCTCACTCGTGACCCTCGAATGAAGGAAAGAAAGAAGTACGGACTCAAGAGCGCCCGTCGTGCACCTCAGTTCTCAAAGAGATAATTTGTTTTTACTTTTTCACTCCCAAGAAATTGGGAGTGTTTTTTTTGCAAAATATAACAAAACAAAAAACTCTTGACAAATTCATTGCGTTAAAGTATCATAGTGTTAAATTGAAGCAAACCTACGATGGAGAGTGAGTACGGTTTTATGCAGCGTTTCAGCGAGCCGCAGGCGGTGGAAGTGCGGTATGCGAGTAAAATTCGGAATGGACTCCTGAGGGCAAACAGAAATGATTTTATCAAAGTATGGGCGACGGGGTTAAGCACCTCGTAAACAACAGCTTGCATATGTCAGTATGCTTTGAGTGGGCGCGTAAGCGCCAAGCCGGGTGGCACCACAGGTAGATTATCCTGTCCCAGCATTTTTGCGGGGACAGGTTTTGTTTTTAATAGAGGTATTTATGATTTTACTTACTAAACGATGGCGACGGTACAAATAACAGTCGGACAAAACAATCAATAAAATTATTAAAGGAGAATTATTATGAAAAAGGACTCAAACATTCCGTACAAAATATATCTTGAAGAAAGCGAAATGCCGAAGGCATGGTACAACCTCAGAGCCGATATGAAGAACAAGCCGGCTCCGCTTCTCAATCCGGGAACACTTGAGCCGATGACCTACGAAGAGTTAATTCCGGTTTTTTGCGACGATTTAGTTAAGCAGGAATTGGACGACACAACGCCGTACTTTGAAATTCCGGAGGAAATCCGCAATTTTTATAAAATGTATCGTCCGTCACCTCTTGTCAGGGCTTATTGCCTTGAAGAAAAGCTCGGCACACCTGCGAAGATTTATTATAAATTCGAGGGCAACAACACCTCCGGCTCGCATAAGCTTAACTCTGCCATTGCGCAGGCGTATTATGCTAAAAAGCAGGGGTTGAAGGGTGTTACAACCGAAACGGGAGCAGGTCAATGGGGCACCGCTCTGTCGATGGCATGCTCATATTTTGACCTTGACTGCAAGGTTTATATGGTCAAATGCTCGTATGAACAAAAACCCTTCAGGCGTGAGGTTATGAGGACATACGGCGCGTCCGTTACTCCCTCTCCGTCGATGGATACAAATATAGGCAGGAAGATTAACGCGGAGCACCCCGGTACAACGGGCTCGCTCGGTTGTGCCATTTCGGAGGCGGTTGAGGTCGCTACCTCGAATCCGGGTTACAGATATGTTCTCGGCTCTGTTTTAAATCAGGTTTTGCTTCATCAATCGGTAATCGGTCTTGAAACAAAGATTGCGCTTGATAAGTACAATATCAAGCCCGATATGATTATCGGCTGCGCAGGAGGAGGCTCAAACCTCGGCGGCTTGATAGCTCCGTTTATGGGAGAGAAGCTGCGCGGTGAAGCGGATTATGAAATAGTTGCCGTTGAGCCTGCGAGCTGTCCGTCGTTCACAAGGGGTAAATTCGCTTACGATTTTTGTGACACCGGAATGGTTTGTCCGCTGGCTAAAATGAAGACTCTCGGCGCCGACTTTATCCCGGCAGCGAACCATGCGGGCGGCTTGAGATACCACGGTATGAGTTCCACCCTTTCACAGCTTTATGAGGACGGATATATGAAGGCGGTTGCGGTCACACAGACAGATGTATTTGCCGCCGCCGAGGAGTTTGCAAGGGTTGAGGGTATTCTTCCCGCGCCCGAAAGCTCGCACGCAATTAAAGTTGCGATTGACGAGGCGCTCAAGTGCAAGCAGACCGGCGAGGAAAAGACAATCGTATTCGGCTTGACCGGTACCGGCTACTTCGATATGGTCGCGTATGAAAAATTCCACGACGGATTGATGACTGACTATATTCCGACCGATGAGGATTTGGAGAAGTCGATGTCAAAACTTCCCAAGGTTGACAAATAATAAAAAATTTAAATTTATGAGCCTGCTGTAACAAGGGTTACAGCGGGCTTTTGCTTAATTAAGGCAAAATTAAACGGAGCGATTAAAACCGTTTTTTGTAAATTTTCTAATTTTTAAAACAAAATTTCATAACATCAATACAGTTTACAAAACATAGACTATATGGTAA
>CALYOC010000036.1 GCA_945227095.1 uncultured Clostridia bacterium | reverse complement strand
TTATTTGCCGGCTTTAACCGCTGCCTGAGCCGCTGCAAGTCTTGCAATCGGCACACGGAACGGTGAGCAGGAAACATAATCGAGTCCGATGTTGTGGCAGAACTCGACTGAGCTCGGATCGCCGCCATGCTCTCCGCAGATTCCGAAGTGCATTTCCGGACGAGTTGCCTTACCCATCTTAACTGCCATTTCCATAAGCTTACCAACGCCTACGGTATCAAGCTTTGCAAAGGGGTCAGCCTCAAAAATCTTGGTGTCATAGTAAGCGTCAAGGAACTTACCGGCATCATCACGGCTGAAGCCGTATGTCATCTGCGTCAAGTCGTTTGTTCCAAAGCAGAAGAACTGCGCTTGCTCGGCAATTTCGTCGGCTGTGAGAGCCGCACGAGGAATCTCAATCATTGTTCCTACTTCATACTTCATATCAACACCTGCCGCTGCGATTTCAGCGTCGGCAGTCTTGACAACTACATCTTTAACATATTTAAGCTCTTTTACATCACAGGCAAGAGGAATCATAATTTCAGGTACAATCTGCTTGCCTGTTTCCTTGGAAACATTGATTGCCGCGCGAATAACAGCCTTTGTCTGCATAGCCGCAATTTCGGGATATGTTACAGCAAGACGAAGTCCGCGGTGTCCCATCATGGGGTTGGCCTCGTGCAAGGAATCACAAACTGCCTTGAGGTCGGCAACACTCATACCGAGCTCAACTGCAAGCTCTGCAATCTCCTCTTCCTTTTGCGGAACGAACTCATGGAGAGGCGGGTCAAGGAAACGGATAGTCATAGGACGCCCGTCTCGGACCTTATACATCTGCGCCAAGGCCCGCTGCGGAAGAGGAAGAATGTCAGCAAGTGCCGCCTCACGAGCCTCTGCGGTTTCTGCAACAATCATCTTGCGGATAGATTTAATTCTGTCGCCCTCGAAGAACATATGCTCTGTTCTGCAAAGTCCGATACCCTCTGCGCCGTACTCAACAGCCTGTGCGGTATCTCTGGGGTTATCTGCATTGGTTCTTACCTTGAGAGTTCTGTATTTGTCAGCCAAAGCCATAAAGCGTCCGAAGTTACCGGAGTTTGTATCAGCGGCAACAGTCGGGATAGCTTCGCCGTAAATAGCACCTGTTGAACCGTCAAGAGAAATGTAATCTCCCTCTTTGTAGGTTCTGCCGGCGAGGGTGAACTGCTTGTTCTCCTCGTCCATTTTGATTTCGCCGCAGCCGGATACGCAGCAGGTACCCATTCCGCGTGCAACAACGGCAGCGTGAGATGTCATACCGCCGCGAACAGTGAGGATACCCTCGGAAGCAACCATTCCCTCGATGTCCTCGGGAGATGTTTCAAGGCGGACAAGAACAACTTTCTCGCCTCTTTCAGCCCACTCCTTAGCGTCTTCCGCGCTGAATACGATTCTTCCGCAAGCGGCGCCGGGAGAAGCGGCGAGAGCCTTTGCAACCGGAACGGCAGCTTTAAGTGCCTTTGCGTCAAATTGGGGGTGGAGTAATGAATCAAGCTGCTTGGGCTCTACGCGAAGTACAGCCTCTTTTTCATCAATCATACCTTCGTCGAGAAGGTCGCAGGCAATATTTAAAGCCGCAGTAGCAGTTCTCTTGCCGTTACGGGTTTGAAGCATATAGAGCTTTCTGTCCTGAATGGTGAACTCCATATCCTGCATATCTTTATAGTGATTTTCAAGAATTGAGCAAATGTTTGTGAACTGCTCATAGCACTCGGGCATAACTTCTGCGAGCTGTGCGATGGGTTGAGGAGTTCTTACGCCGGCAACAACGTCCTCTCCCTGTGCATTGAGAAGGAACTCACCCATAAGCTTTTTCTCTCCTGTTGCGGGGTCACGGGTGAACGCAACGCCTGTACCGGAGGTGTCGCCCATATTTCCGAACGCCATCATCTGAACGTTTACGGCAGTACCCCAAGAATAAGGAATGTCGTTCATCCTTCTGTAAACATTGGCTCTGGGGTTATCCCATGAACGGAATACGGCTTTAACCGCGCCCATAAGCTGTGCAACCGGGTCTGTGGGGAAGTCTTCGCCGATCTTGTCCTTGTACTCTGCCTTGAACTGGTCGGCGAGAACCTTGAGGTCTTCCGCTGTGAGTTCAACATCCTGCGTTACGCCCTTTTGCTCTTTCATCTCATCAATGAGCTGTTCAAAATATTTCTTACCGACTTCCATAACTACATCGGAATACATCTGAATAAATCTTCTGTAGCAATCCCATGCCCAGCGGGGATTGCCGGATTTCTTGGCGAGAACCTCAACAACTTCTTCGTTGAGTCCGAGGTTGAGGATTGTGTCCATCATACCGGGCATTGAAGCGCGAGCACCCGAACGAACGGATACGAGCAAAGGATTCTCCTTGTCGCCGAACTTCATTCCGGTGATTTCTTCCATTTTCTTGATATATTCAAGAATCTCAGCCTGAATGTCGTCATTGATTTTTCTGCCGTCCTCATAATACTGTGTGCAGGCCTCTGTTGTGATAGTGAAGCCCTGAGGTACGGGTAAGCCGAGGTTTGTCATTTCAGCGAGGTTTGCGCCTTTACCGCCGAGAAGCTCTCTCATAGAGCCGTTGCCCTCAGAAAACAAATAAACATACTTTTTTGCCATTTTCTTTCCTCCATACTATTTATATTAACTTAAAAATTTTTACCGAAATAAATCATAAATCACCCGGAACATGTCCTTGTGAAAAAATCTCACCTTTTTCGTGAAATATATATTGTGTTATCACTCAATTTTGCATTATAACAAAAAAAAGGTTGAAAATGCAATAGAAATAGTGCATAATAATTGTAATTTAAGAATATAAATATTTAATTTTTTTCGTTATTTTGCATAAAAAAGCAGATAGGAGTTTTATATTATGGATAATTGCTCTCTTATTTTGGCAGGCGGCCAAGGCAAAAGGATGAAATCTTCAAAGCCCAAGGCGCTTTGCGAAGTTATGTTCAAGCCTATGATTGACTGGACAATTGACGCTGCAAAGGGCGCAGGTATAAAGGATATTTGCGTTGTAACCGGACACCTGCACGAAATGCTCGAAGAACATCTCGCAGGCAGAACCGAAACCGCTTTTCAGTCGGAAAGGCTCGGCACGGGTCACGCAGTTATGCAGGCGACCGATTTTATCGCGCGGCACGCAGGAGCAAACGTCCTCATTCTCAACGGTGACTGTCCGCTTATGGACAGCCGCACAATAAAGGACGCACTCGATTACCATATTAAAAATTCCAACGATGTGACAGTTGTCTCCGCAAAGGTTGAAAACCCCTTCGGCTACGGCCGTATCATCAGGGACGCGGGCGGCTTCCTCAGCAAAATAGTCGAGGAAAAGGACGCTTCCGCCTCCGAAAAGGACTGTAACGAGGTAAACTCCGGCGCATACTGGTTCAAGGTAGATGTGCTTCTCGACTCACTTACAAAAATTAACAATAACAATAAGCAAAAGGAATACTACCTCACCGACTGCATTGAAAACTCAATCAAGGAGGGGCTTCGCGCCGCCGCATTCACCGCGAGCACGGCAGATGTTGTGCTCGGTGCGAACGACAGAATCCAGCTTCTCTACCTGAACGACAAGCTGCGTATGAAGCTCCTTGAAAAGCAAATGCTCGCAGGTGTTGATATTCCTTGCAGTGAGGGCGTTATCATCGGCCCCGATGTCAAGATAGCACCCGATACAAGAATAATGCCCGGTACGGTTATCCTGGGCAAGACGACAATCAAAAAGGACTGCGTAATAGGTCCCAACTCTTACCTTGTAAACTGCTCGGTCGAGGAGAGAGTCGTGCTCGACAATGTTAAGGCGGACGATTCCGTCATCAAGGCGGACGCCAACCTCGGCCCGTTTGTCCACCTGCGTCCGAACACGGTTATCGGAAAATCCGTGCACTGCGGAAATTTCGTCGAGGTCAAAAATTCCACAATCGGAGAGGGAACAAAGGTATCCCACCTCACATATGTCGGCGACAGCGATTTGGGCAAGAATATCAATATGGGCTGCGGTTGTGTCACAGTAAACTATGACGGTAAGAATAAGCACCGCACAAAAATCGGTGACAATTCATTCATCGGTTGTAATACAAACCTCATCTCCCCTGTCAATCTCGGAGAGTATTCGTACACCGCGGCGGGCTCAACCATAACAAAAGATGTTCCTGCGTACACTTTGAGTATCGCCCGCTCAAGGCAGGAGAACAAAGAGGGCTGGGTAAAGAAAAATAAGCCCCTGAAGAATATGGACTGATTTAAGGCGATATGAATTTAGACGAACTTTTTAAAAAAATCTCTCACACCGGCGGCTCGTCAGGCACTCCGGAATGGATTATTGCCGGGCTCGGAAATGTCGGCAGCTCGTACGAAAACACGCGGCACAACGCAGGATTTCTCGCCGTGGACAGACTTGCCGATTCGCTCGGCGCGCCGGTATTTAAAGAGAAATTTCACGCCATGTGCGCCACGGCTTGCATAGAGGGGAAAAAATGCCTTCTTATGAAGCCGGTTACCCTTATGAACAATTCGGGTGTCGCCGTTTCCGAAGCGGCGAGATTCTACAAAATCCCCCCGTCAAATATAGTTATAATATTCGATGATATAAATTTAGGCGTGGGCGATATACGAATTAAGCGAAAGGGCAGCGACGGCGGCCACAACGGTATAAAAAGCATTATAACGCAGTTAAACTCATCTCAATTTCCTCGAATCAAGGTGGGAATAGGTCAAAAACCACACCCGGACTTCGACCTCGCACGCTGGGTGCTCAGCAGGTTCTTTGAGTCCGAACAGGCGGCGCTGTCACAGGCGCTTGAGAACAGCGTGCACGCCGCAAAGCTCATAGTTTCAGGAAAAACCGACGAAGCGATGAACAGATTCAACTGAGTTTTCCGCCCCCGATTCAATATGCTATGAACGCATTTACATATATTCTAAAACAGAATTTAAAAGCATTCCGCTCGGTTTGCGAGGATATAACAGGCAACCTGTACCCCCTCGGCATAACCGGGCTTTCGCCCGTTCACAAGGCGCATTTCGCGGGCGCGGTGTGCGAACAGACGGGCAAAAGGGCAATTATTATCACTCGCGACAGCGCGAGCGCACTCAAATTAGTCTCCGACCTGAACACAATGTACTCATCGGCGGTATTTTTCCCCGAAAAGGACATCAGGTTCGGTGACTTTGAAAGCCGTTCGGGAGAATATGAGCAGCAGAGAATCGGCGTGCTTTCAAAAATACTCGAGGGCAAGGTAAATTTTGTCGTCACCTCTGCGGCGGGCGCGCTGAGCCTGACCTTGCCGGCACAAAAGCTTCGTGAAAACACCCTCACAATTTCCGAAGGAACTCAAATTTCGCCCGAAGCTCTCGCACAGCGTCTGCTCGGAGCGGGATATACAAACGCCGACCTTGTCGAAGGAGTCGGTCAATTCTCCGTGCGCGGCGGTATTTTCGACATATATTCACCCGCCCACGACGAGCCGTTAAGACTCGAATTCTGGGGCGATGAAATTGACACCGTTTCGTATTTCAGCACCGAGGACCAGCGCAGGACAAACAGGGTATCCACGGCGGATATTTATCCGGTAAAAGAAACGCTTTTTGCAAGCAACGCGGAGCTGACTCAAAAACTCAAGGCTCTGCTCAAACGCACACGAAAGGAACGCCCGAGGGAAAAGCTGTTAAAAGACATCTACCTTTTGGAGAGCGGCGCGGTACTTCGCGACACGGACAGATATTTCCCTGTGGCATATGAAAGCCCTGCCACGCTTTTTGACTATCTACCCGACGGACTGTTATTTGTCGCGGAGAGCTTGGATGTAAAAAACGGCGCAAAAGCGGCGGAAGGTCTTTACAAAGCCGAACTAAAGGGAGCGTTTGAGAGCGGTCTGCTCAGCAAAGGACTTGACAGATACGCGCTGACATTGAGCGAACTGTTTTCCGTTTACGAAAGTTTTCCCACCATATACCTTGACAATTTCACAAGGGGAAGCTTTGACACACCGGTAAAGGATTACTACAATGTGACCGCCGCTTCTCACTCCCTCTGGGACGGCTCGCTCGCCGCTCTAACGGACGAAATATATCCACTCACGCAGACGGGGAAAACCGCAGTCCTTGCCGCGGGAACGCAAAAAAACGCAAAAGCACTCTTTAACGACCTGCAATCAAACGCCGTCAGATGCATATATTACGAAAAAATACCCGAAAAATTTACACCGGGCGCGGTAAATATCATCTGCGGCACTCTGTCCGCCTCATACACCTTCCCCGAAGCGGGATTCGCGCTTGTGTCCGAGGGAAGAAATAAGCAAAAGACGGGCAAGGTCTACCGCAAAAAGAGAAAAAAGGCGGAGATAATAAATTCCCTTGAAGAAATTCATCCCGGCGACTACATTGTTCACTCCGTTCACGGAATAGGAATTTTCGCCGGTGTAGTGCCGCTCCAACAGGGCAATGTAACAAAGGATTATATCAAAATTACATATGCAAAAGGGGACACTCTCTATGTCCCCGTCACACAGCTTGACCTCGTTTCAAAATATATCGGCGGCGGTGAAAACCCGCGGGTAAAAATCAACTCCCTCGGCGGCAAGGAGTGGCAAAAAGCGCGCACAAGGGCAAAGGCGAACGCGCGAAATATGGCAAAGGAGCTAATCGACCTCTACTCCAAGAGAATGAAGATAAAGGGGTATTCATTCCGCGAAGACGATGAATTGCAAAGCGACTTTGAAGCACATTTCCCGTATGTGGAAACAGACGACCAGCTCAGGTGCTGCGAGGAGATAAAGCGGGATATGTGCTCCCCTCATCCGATGGACAGACTACTGTGCGGAGATGT
>CALYOC010000035.1 GCA_945227095.1 uncultured Clostridia bacterium | reverse complement strand
ATTCCCGCGTGACCTGCGCCGATAACTAGTTCATCATATTCTTTTTCAAAGAATTCCATTGCTTATTTTCCCACACAAAACTGTTCAAATATGTTATCCACTATTTTTTCCGTCGCCCTTTCGCCCGTGAGCTCCAAAAGCGCGCTTATAGAGCAGTCAAGACTGACATTTACCGCATCCATCGTCATACCGAGCTGTATCGCCTCAATAGCTTCTTCTAAATACTTTACCGCTCTCTTACAGCAGTCGCGCTGCCTTTGGTTTGCAAGAAGCGGTGCGTACGGGTCGAAATTTTCCGTGCCGAGCACTTTTTCTACGGCGGCTTTTAATTCATCTATTCCGCTTTTATCCCTTGCGCTTATCTGAACGCAGGGCTCATCGGAAAAACATTCACATTCTATTTTTAACGGTAAATCGCTTTTATTTATAACAATAATATGGGGTATATCCCTTATCATTTCTAAAAGCTCCTTGTCCTGCGGCGTTATCCGCTGTGAGCCGTCGAAAACAGCGAGAACAAAGCCCGCCGAATTTATCCTCTTCTTAGCGCCGTCAATTCCGATTTTTTCCACCTTGTCGTCCGTTTTCCTAAGTCCTGCCGTATCGGCAAGGTTGAGCACGGCATTTCCGACGCGCACACTTACCTCCACCACATCTCTTGTAGTGCCCTCAATGTCGGTGACTATACTCTTGTTTTCACCGCAGAGAATGTTCATAAGCGAGCTCTTTCCTGCGTTTGTCCGTCCGGCAATGACCGTATTGATTCCCTCGGTCACCACCTGACCGGAATCAAAGGTTTTAATGAGCTTTTTGAGTTCATCAAGACAAAGAGTAAACCTCCTATTTAAATTGTCATAACCGAGCTCCTCAATTTCATCGTCGGGATAATCCACCCAGGCGGACATATGTGCAGACAGTTGCGTTAATTTATGTAAAATTTCATTTATTTTGCGATAGAGATTGCCGTCCTTTGCCGCGAGCGCGGCACGAAGTGCGGTATTGCCCTGGCTTGAAATGATGTTACACACCGCTTCCGCACCGGTCAAATCCGTTTTTCCGTTGAGAAATGCTCTTTTTGTAAACTCGCCCGCCTGCGCCGGCTCCGCTCCCGATTCAATCACAAATTCCAAAACCTTATTTAATAAGAAAATTCCTCCGTGACAGGACAGTTCCACTATATCCTCTCCGGTATAGCTGTGCGGAGCGCGGAAAACCGTGGCTATACATTCATCAATCGTTTCGCCGTCCTTTACGATATGGCCGAATGCGGCAGTATAGCCTTTTAATGAAGAAATACTTTTCTTTTTATCCTGCGGAGAAAAAACCTTTTCACCGATTTTTAACGCTTCCTCGCCGGATATTCTTATCACTCCGATTCCCCCTACTGCGGGGGCGGTAGATATTGCAGCAATAGTTTTCATAACATATAAAATACGGTGGGTGACTGCCGCCTCCCACCGTAAGAATCAATCCTCTTTTTTAGTAATAACTCCGTACATAGGAGCGTCTTCTACATCTTTTCTTATCTCTCTCGGTTCCGCCTGAGGAACATACTTTTCCCTTGCCGGCTTTCTTCCCCGGTCATTTCTGCCGTGTTCCCTCTTTTTCTCATATCCTTCCTCCGGAAGTATAACCACACGCCTGTCAATATTTGAGCCGACGGAGTGTGTTTTGATATGCTCAATGTTTTGTACCGCTGTGTGAATGATATGTCTTTCATAGGGATTCATCGGCTCAAGGGAAATCCTTCTGCCCGATTTGAGAACCTGCTTTGCCGTCTTTTGGGCGAGGGCGATGAGCGTCTGCTCTCTCTTTTCTCTGTAATTGCCGATATCAAGAGAAACTCTGACATAATCATCCTTGCCTTTATTCACAACAAGGCTTGTCAAATACTGTATCGCGTCAAGCGTTTCGCCGCGTCTGCCGATAATAATACCGTGGTCCTCACATTCGACGGTTATAAAAATTCCCTCGTCGATAATCTGTGCCGAAACCTCTGCCTGCTGACCGCTGACCTTCTCAATGAGTTGCTTGGCATAAACCAACGCTTCATCCTTTGCCTTTTCGAGTCTTTCCGGAGAAAGAGGTTGTCTTTTCTTTTCCTTTTCGGGTTTGACATCTTCCTTTACCTTCAAAGAAGATTTTTTGCCCGAAGCCTGTTTTTTAGACGGCTTTTTTCTTTCCTTTTTATCCTTGACTTCGTATGAAGCCTTGATGACGGCGTTTTTTCCGCCGAATAATCCTAATATTTTCTTTTGAGGTGCGCAGATTATTTCAAATTTGACATCTGCGCTCTCCGGAGCGTTAAGCGCTTTTCTGGCATTTTCTCTTGCCTGCTCAATGGTGACGCCCTCACCGATTTTTTCTATTAACAAGATTTTACCTCCAAATAAAAGCCGTAGGCCTTTATTTTACTTTCGTATTTTCTTTGATATTTTTTTCTCTTGCGTATCTGTTGATAGTGTCGAGAATCATATTCTTTGCCGCGACCTTCGGCGGTGAATAAAGGTTGCTTAAAAGCATTGTCTGGACTAAAGACATAATGTTTGAACATACCCAATAGAATCCTACACCTGCGGGCAGGGTAAAGCAGATATATACTGAGAACAACGGCATAAATGCCATCATACAGCCGGTGCTCATAGCGTTTGCCTTTGCCGCAACGGGATTTATTTTCTTTTGAACCATTGTGGAATAAAGCGATGTCAAAAGTGAGGTCACACCCGACAAAATCGGAATTAACCACAATAAATCAAACCTTTTAATTGAAGGTGTTGAGCAAAGAGACATTCCGAAAAGCTGGAAACTGTCTGCAAATTTCTCGATAGCGTTCATTACATTGGTATCCATTCCCAATGCAAGCGCGCTGTCTTTAATTTTTCCGATTTCATTTACAAGAGGTAATTCAAAAAGAACACTCTGTCTTTTTCCGAGACCGGAAATAACTTTTTCGCCCGCTTGTTTTAATATTTCGAGATTTTTTGTTCCGATATGAAGCACACAGGAAAGAGGACGGGTGATTGCTCCGTAAACTCCCCATAAAAGCGGAAGCGTTACAAGCATAGGTCCGCAGCCCGCAGCCATGGGATTAAAACCCTCGCGCGTGTAAAGGTCCTGCTGCTCCTGTTGAAGCCTTTGTCTGTCCCTGCCGAACTTTTCTTGAAGTTTTTGCATTTTAGGCTGAATTCTGAATTGCTTCGCCTGATTTTTTTGCTGCGGTATTGATGTCGGTAAAAGTAAAAGCCTGACTACTACCGTAAACTCAACTATCGCCAAAACATAGTTTGAGCCGAAAAGCTTGTAGAAAAATTCAAGCACATAACCAAAGGCGCTGTATAAATAGTTTAATATACTCATTCTTATACTCCAAATGTGCCCGGTTTAACGAAGTAAACCGAATATCGTTAAGATATGCACATCTGCCGCTTAAAAGCGAACTTTATTTTCTCTTTTTTTCTCTCTTTTCCGGAACGGGGTCGAATCCTCCGGGAAAAAGCGGATTACAGCGAAGTATTCTCTTAATAGCAAGAAATGTTCCGTAAAACGCGCCATGAATATTTATTGCTTCAATGGCGTAAGCGGAACAAGTCGGGTAAAATCTGCAACACCCTCTCGAAAGAGGGGAGAGACATTTCTGATAAAATTTAATTATTGCTATGAGCACTTTTTTCATTTATCATTCCTGCCTGTAAAAAACACTCTCGCATATCTCGGATAACCTCCGTAGATTTTACAAAAGTGGTTTTTGTCCTGGCGACCAGAACTATATCGTAAGTGCCGTTGAGCTCCTTTTCGATACTTCTGAACGCCACCCTGATAACCCGTCTTGCTCTGTTTCTCTTTACCGCTTTTCCTATTTTTTTAGCAGAGGTTATACCTATTCTGTTGACCGACAAATTGTTTTTTAAAGCGTAGGTAACAACAGTCGGTCGTACGGAACAAATACCTCTGCCGTAAAGACGGCGAAATTCTTTATTAAGTTTTAATGTAAGAAAATCGTCCATTTTAAATTAGTATGTGAGTTGCTTGCGTCCTTTTGCACGGCGGCGGGCAATAACCTTGCGTCCGTTTCTGTCAGACATTCTCTTTCTGAAACCGTGAACCTTTTTTCTATGTCTCTTTTTGGGTTGGTAAGTTCTTTTTCCTATCATTTTTCTTCCTCCTTACGAAGTATTTAAACTGGTCTTAAATACTCTATTCTACATGTAGTATGACATGTGATAAACTAAATTTTGCAAAAAGATATCTGTATTAAAACAAACAGATAAAATTTGCTTTTATACAAATTAAGATTATATATGTTTTAAATCCCGTTGTCAATATAAATTTTAAAACAAATAAATTATTACATTTAATTAAATATAATATTATAATAATTATATCAATTTATAAAGTATACACATTTTAATAATTTTATGTTGAAAAGAAGTTTTATTTATGATAAAATATATCATGTATTATATAATGAAGAAAAATGCGTTTTTTTAATTTAGGAGAGTTTAAAGTGAAATCTTTCAACGATGTTTTTGCCGCGGCAAAGGAATACTGTAAAGAACATATGACAGACACCGCCGCCAATATTTGGATTGAGCCGCTTAGTTTCGTCGAGTTTGATGACGACACCGTATATATAGACTGCGGTGAAACTTTTTTAAAGCAAATTGCGGACACAAGATACAAAAATTTGTGGACAGACGCCTTTAAAGAAATTTTCGGCTCTGATTTAAAAATTGTTTTTCTCGATGAAAACGAATCCACTATTTACATTGAGCAAAATAAAGAAGAAAAAAAATTCTCTTTGGAAAAAAATACCGAAAAGGAGACTTTTGATAATTTCATTGTAGGTCCTTCAAACAAATTTGCCTATGCCGCCGCCTGCGCTGTTGCAAAAAGACCCGCGGAGAGTTCAAAAAACAATCTTTCCTACAATCCTCTTTTAATATACGGCAACTCCGGGCTCGGAAAAACACACCTTATGAACGCTATATGCTATGAAATAAGAAAGAAAAACAGCTCCGCAAATATTATTTTTGTTCACGCAGAGGATTTTACAAACGAATTTATCTATCACATCAGTAATCGTACCTCCGCAATATTCCACGAAAAGTACAGAAACGCAGATGTCCTTTTGATAGACGATATTCAATTTCTCGCCGGTAAAACACAAACACAGGAGGAATTTTTCCACACTATAAATTCTTACATAATGGAGGATAAACAGATTATTCTCACCTCCGACAGACCTCCCAGAGATATTCAAACCCTTGAGGAAAGAATCACAACAAGACTTGAGGGAGGACTTTTGGCTGATATTCAGCCGCCCGAATTTGAAACGAGAATTGCAATTATAAAAAATAAACTCAAATCCTTCGGTATAGAAATTTCCGAGGATATTATCAACTATATAGCCGAAAGAGTTAAAAACGATGTCAGACAGCTTGAAGGCGTTGTAAAACGCTTAAATGCCTATTATGACATTTCCGGCGAGCCGCCTACATTGGCACAGGTAAAAGAGACAATCAACAACATAACGACAAATTCTCAGCCCGTTTCCCAAATAGTTGAAAAAATCATTTTGGAAGTTTCGAGAATGTACCATGTCAGCGTTGACGATATTTTTTCAACAAGAAGAATTTCAAATATTTCAAACGCAAGACAGATTTCAATGTATATTATCCGTCAGATTACGGATTTGAGCCTTGAACAAATAGGTGAAAAGTTTTCTAAACACTATTCAACGGTCATTCATTCCATAGAACAGGTTGAGGAGAGACAGAAAACAGACTCCACTCTCAAAGCACAGATAAATGACATTATCAAAAATGTTAAGGACTGATTTTTCCACAAAGTTTTAGTTATTAACATTAAGTTTTTCATATTTTCAATATGTCAAAAAATTCACAAAGATTATAAACAAATTTTTCAAATTTTTTTAACATAAAAAATTTACTGTTTTATCCCTATAAATATTAAAATTTTCGGTTTTTCCACAAATTAACATTCTATACTATTTCAAATAATCTACATAGAAAATTACTTTTCAAAAGGAGAAAAAAATGAAATTTAAATGCAACACAAAAGAACTCTCCGCCGCTTGTCAAAATGTTCAAAAGGCAGTTTCGGTAAAATCAACCATGCCCTCTATTGAAGGTATTCTCATAGAGGCCGATTCCGGAATTGTCAAGCTCACGGGATATGACCTTGAAATGGGTATTACAACACAGATGAATGCCGTAACCGAAAAGGACGGAAAAATAATTATCAGCGCAAAAATTCTTTGTGAAATTCTCAGAAAGCTTCCCGGCGACTATGTAGAATTTGAAAGTGACGAAAGACAGATGTGTCAGATAAAATCCGGATACAGTGAATTCAGCGTTGTCGGCTTTTCGGCGGATGAATTTCCGGAGCTTCCGATAATTGACGACGGCAAGAAAATCGACATTGAATGTGACATTTTAAAATCAATGATAAGACAAACCGTATTTTCCGTCGCAGTTCTCGATAATAAGCCTATATATATGGGTATTAAATTTGAAATAAAAGAAAACGAAATAAAAACCATAGGTCTTGACGGAAACAGAATGGCAATAAGAAAAGAAAAAATCAGTTATTCCGGAGAGGATATGAGTTTTGTCGTGCCCGCAAAGACATTAAACGAAGTTGTGAAATTGGGAGATGAGCAAACGCAGATAATCTCCGTTATATTAAACAGAAAGCATATTATATTTAAAATTGATGACTACTGCATTATTTCCAGACTTTTAGAAGGCGACTTTTTAAATTACAACGCCGTAATACCAAACGGAAATATTACAAAGGTTCAGGTTAAAACACAGGAGTTTTTACAGAGTATTGAGAGAACAACCATTGTTATAAATGACAGACTTAAAAGCCCGGTGAGA
>CALYOC010000034.1 GCA_945227095.1 uncultured Clostridia bacterium | reverse complement strand
ATGCTCTTCACAGGTGGGCGTGATAACCTCCAGCTCGACATAGCGGTGTCCGTTAGGCTTGACAAAATCCCTCATCTCCACATATGATCAAATGCGGCAAATATAAACTGTATATCCATACTCCTCACAGGTGGGCGGCACGGTTTCACCCTTGACAAAAGAGTGGTGCTCGCCGCTCGGCGGAATAAAGGAGTTTTCGTCAATATATGACTCCCCACAGACTTCGCAGACATACTTTGTATAACCGACCGAAGTACAGGTCGGAGGAATGATGACGGCGGTGTATGTATGTTTCAACTTGTCCAAATAATGTGTTCCCAGTTTCTTTGCACAATCGGTACACCTTATCTCACTCTCGCCCTGCTCGGTACAGGTCGGCTGTTTGACGACGACATCTTCCGTGACGGAATGAGCGCAATCATTAAATGTTATACCGTTTTCCTCGGCATATACGAACGCCGCGGACTCTCGGTTGCCCACGAGATAAAAGCCGTCTATCAGCGATGTGTTGAATGAATCCTTGTCGGTGCAATAGCCGAAGGCCTCCTCGCCGATTTCCTCAACTCCGACAGGTATTACCACTCCTGAGCACGGACAGTCGTGAAAGGCATTCTTGCCGACGGTTTTAAGATTTGAACCGAGCTTCAGGCTACTTAACTCATAGCACATTGCAAAGGCTCCCTCACCGATTGAGATAACGCTCGCGGGAACAGTGACCGCCCTCAATGCCTCGCAATCATAAAACACGCTTTCAGGAAGCTCTGTGAGTGATTCGCTCAATGTGAGTTCCGACAATGAACGGCATTGTGCAAACGCCCTTTCGCCCAAGCTCGTCACGCTGTCGGGCAGACTCACGCTCTCAAGAGCAGTTCCGAAGAACGCATTGACGCCTATTGACTCAACGCCGCTGCCGAAATCAACGCTCGTCAGCGCGGAACAGCCCCAAAACGCACCCTGTCCGATTTCAACCAAGCTGTCCGGCAAGCTCACGCTCTCAATATAAGAAATAAAATAAAACGCATTCTTACCGATTCGTGTTACGGGCAGAGAATCAATCTCGGACGGAATTACAATCTCGCTTTCGCCGCCGGTATATCCGGTGACGGTTATCTGCGAATCCTCCTGCGTGTACTCAAAGCCGTCCTCGGTAGTGAGCGCCGACGCGCAAAACGGCAAGGCACTTGCGATAAGTGTCGCACATATTATAACGGATAAAATTCTGACTGAAAGTTTTTTCATAATATTCACCATATTAAAACAAATATACCCATTTAATTTTACTATATGTTTTATTATTTAGCAACAAAATTATACAAAAAACGCAGACGCGGCGGCAATAACTTTGCCGATAGGTCTGCGTTTAAGATTGTTTACTTATGATATTTCGAATTGCCGAGTATTGAGAAAGCCCGATAAGTCTGCTCAAGCACCATAACGCGCGCGAGCATATGCGGAAAAGTCATTTTTGACATTGAAAGTTTCATATCGGCGCGCTCCTTGACCGCCCCGCACAAACCGAAGGACGAACCGATGACAATACTCACCGTACTCTTGCCGGAGAGCGAAATATCGCTAAATCTTTGCGCCAACTCCTCCGACGAAAGCTGCTTGCCCTCAATACACATAGCGATGACATAATCACTGCCTTTTATTGCTTTTAATATACTCTCTCCCTCGCGGGATAAAACCTTTTGCGTCTCACTCGGAGACGGCTCACGGCTAAGGCTTACTTCGGGAATCTCGCAAATTTCAAGTTTGCAGTATCCCTTTAACCTTTTCACATACTCTCCGCAGGCTTCACAAAGGTACTTTTCCTTGATTTTTCCCACGGCAATCAACTTGACCTTTAACATCAGAAAAGCACCACTTTCCCATTATTATCCCTCGGTGCGACACAGAGTGTATAATCGTAATCACATACCGCTCCGAGCTGTGTTAAAACCGACTTCGAGGTTTGATATGCCAATTCCGGAACATTGTTCTCACGGCTCAAATGTCCCAGGAAAAACCTTGTTGTTCCTCCGTTTAAGAGCTTCCCGACCTGTCTGGCGCAATCGTCATTGCTCAAATGTCCTCTTTCAGAGAGTACCCGCCGCTTGAGCGCATACGGATAGGAGCCGTTTTCAAGCATTCGGACATCGTGATTCGACTCAATCAAAACAAGGTCGCTCCCGAGCAGGGCGCTCTCAACCTCGTCGCTTACATATCCCAAGTCGGTGCAAATTCCAACCCTTCGGTTGTCCGCCGTACAAACGGTATATCCGCAGCTGTCAATCGCGTCGTGACTGGTTTTAAACGGCTTAATGAACATATCCGCGCACTCAACACCCTCTCTGCCGACCTCGATAAGCCTTACCTCGGACGATATTGCCGGGTCAAGACTACACAGGCTGTTGAGCGTCTTTTCCGACGAGTACACGGGAATACCAAGCCGCTTTGCAAGCACTCTCACGCCTTTAATATGGTCAATGTGCTCATGCGTTACAAAAATTCCGCGAATATTATCCGTACTCAATGAATTGTCACGAAGCGCCGTTTCAATCTGCCTTGCACTCCTGCCTGCATCGATAAGTATTGCAGAGGAAGCAGAGGATATGTAAATACAATTACCTGCGCTGGATGAAAACAGCGGAGAAAACTTTGCCATACTCCACGCGCCCGAAGGCCTTCCTTTCACAAGATAAAACAAATTCACTAATACGGCAGGTATTAGTGAATTTATACTTTTAACAAAATGTGTCCGACATAACAGATGACACAATAAACTTTGTCTTAATAACTAAAACTCACGCAACGGTTATGCCGTCGTCATCTTCGGGAATATATACCTTTTTGATATTCGCGCCGATTCCCTGAAGCTTTTCAACTACATTTTCGTACCCGCGCTCAATATGGTAAATATCCTCAATTTCGGTGGTTCCCTTGGCAGAAAGTCCGGCAATTATCATCGCCGCTCCGGCTCTCAAATCCGTGGCATTTACCTGCGCTCCGTTAAGCTCCTTAACTCCCTGTATAACAGCCATATCTCCGTGCTCAACGGTGATTGATGCTCCCATCCTCAAAAGCTGCTCGACATACCTGAACCTTGAGTCCCAGACATTTTCAGTGACAATACTTGTCCCGCTCGCCTTGGCAAGCACCGCGACAATCTGCGGCTGCATATCGGTCGGGAAGCCGGGGTGAGGCATTGTCTTGACATTGCAGGGTTTAAGCGGTTTTTCCCTCGAAACGGTCAGCTCGTCGCCGTCCTCGTTCTCCTCAATAAGCACTCCGCACGCTTCAAGCTTTGCCGAAATACTCTCAAGGTGCTTGGGAATTACATTTTTAAGCGTAACTTTACCGCCTGCCGCCGCAACACACGCCATATATGTGCCGGCTTCAATCTGATCCGGCACAACCGAATACGAGCATCCGTGAAGGAAATCTACTCCGTTAATTTTGATAACATCGGTTCCGGCTCCGCGTACTCGCGCACCCATACGATTTAAAAAGTTCGCAAGATCTACTATGTGCGGTTCTCTCGCCGCGTTTTCGATTATAGTCAGCCCCTTTGCCTTGACCGCCGCAAGCATAACATTTATAGTCGCTCCTACGCTGACCTCGTCCATATAAATAGACGCGCCGACAAACTGACGGTTTTTGGTGGTGGCTTTTATCATACCGTTTTTAATATCGACCTTCGCTCCCAAGCTCTCGAAGCCGGAAATGTGAAGGTTGATAGGTCTGACTCCGAAATCACAACCGCCGGGCAGAGATACATTTGCTTCACCGAATGCGCCGAGCATGGCGCCGATAAGGTAGTACGAGGCGCGAAGCTTCTTGGCGGTTTCATTGGGAACTGTCTTCGCCTTTACGCGGGTTGTGTCGATTTCATAGGTTGTTTTATCTATAAGCTTAATATTTGCTCCCAACTCCCTCATAATATCCATCATAATACGGACATCGCGAATGTCGGGAACATTTTCAAGTGTTACAACGCTCTTTGAAAGTAGTGTTGCGGGAAGAATAGCTACAACCGCGTTCTTAGCGCCGCCGATTGTAACTTCGCCTTTGAGTTTGTTACCGCCCTTGATAACCAACTTCTCCATTAGCATTCAACCCCGTTTCTGAATGTAAATTTTAATTGAAATATAATCTGATATTATTATGTGCAATATATAACGGAATATAATTTAAACCACAAAGTATTGTATCACAAAAACATTCCAAATAAAAGTTAAAACAATATATTGTAATTTTTTGTAATAAATTCGAAATCAATTTTTTGATTTCTCGGACGCGATTCAAAACACTCCGTGAGCACTGCGCGGTACCCTTTTTTCAAAAATAATTGAGCCCAACTGCCTAATACGCAAGTCAGGCTCAAAAATTCATATTTAATTAAAGGTTTTTACCGCAACATTTCTTATATTTCTTGCCGGAGCCGCAGGGACACGGGTCATTTCTTCCGACCTTATTACTCTTGACTACGGTTGTCTCCTTCTTCTTCTCCTCGTCCGCCTTGTCTGTTGTGGTGGTCGAGGTGACCTTTGCAACCTGACGCCTTTCGACATCCTCCTGCCTTCTGATACGAAGAAGAAGCATCATTCTGACCGTATCCTCACGGATTGCCGCCGTCATTTCATCAAACATATCGTATCCTTCCATACGATACTCGACAACGGGGTCTCTCTGCGCCATACAGCGAAGTCCGAGGCCCTTCTTAAGCTCTTCCATAGCGTCGATATGGTCCATCCATTTTGTATCGACATTTCTCAAAAGAACCATTCGCTCCAGGTCTCTCATAACCTGCTCGCCGAGCTCTTCCTCTCTCTTGTTATAAAGCTCGTGACCGCGCTCGGTGAGGAAGTCGATTATATCCTCTACGATTAAGGTAGCCTTTTCCTCGTCGGTATATTTGAAATCGTCCTCGGTTACAAGCCAACCCATATATTTGTCCTTGAGAGAAGCCATATTCCATTGGTCATATGTGGTGTCGTTGGAGCAGAAAAGCTTAACTGTTTCCTCAATGTTTTCATCCATCATATTGAGAATGGTGTCACGAAGGTTAATTCCGTCCAATACCTGATCTCTTTGACCGTAGATAACCTCTCTTTGAGTGTTCATAACATCGTCATACTGAAGCACATTCTTACGGGTTGCAAAGTTGCGTCCCTCAACCTTTGACTGTGCATTTTCGATTGTCTTGGAAAGCATTTTGTTAGTGATGGGCATATCCTCGTCAACCTTGAGAGCAGTCATAAGGTTTTCAATTCTCTGGCCGCCGAAAATACGGATAAGGTCATCCTCCAAGCTGAGGAAGAACTGGCTTTCACCGGGGTCACCCTGACGGCCGGAACGACCTCTGAGCTGATTGTCAATACGCCTTGAATCGTGGCGCTCCGTACCGAGAATGAATAAGCCGCCTGCCTCGCAAACCTTCTCGGCTTCCTTTTCAATCTCTTCCTTATACTTGTCATTCAACTCGGAATAGCGCTTTCTCGCCGCGAGAATTTCCTCGTCCTGTGTGTCGAAATACGCGATGGCATTTTGAATCATTTCATCATCGAAGCCCTCTTTCGCCATATCCCTCTTTGCCAAGAACTCGCTGTTACCGCCGAGCATAATATCGGTACCGCGTCCCGCCATATTAGTGGCGATTGTAACCGCTCCGAATTTACCCGCCTGCGCTACTATCGCAGCCTCGCGCTCATGGTTTTTGGCATTGAGCACCTCGTGCTTAATCTGGTGCTTGCGCAGAACCTTGGAAAGCTGCTCACTCTTTTCGATAGAGATTGTACCTACAAGTACAGGCTGTCCTTTTTCGTGACACTCGGTGATTTTATCAACTATTGCATTAAACTTGACCTCCTCCGTTCTGTAAATGATATCGGGGTGGTCAACTCTAATCATCGGCTTGTTGGTGGGAATTTCGACGACATCGAGCTTGTAAATTTCCTCAAACTCCTCCGTCTCGGTAGCTGCTGTACCGGTCATACCGGAAAGTTTCTTGTAAAGACGGAAGTAGTTTTGGAAGGTGATGGTCGCAAGCGTCTTGCTCTCGCTCTTAACCTTAACGCCCTCTTTTGCCTCAATCGCTTGGTGCAAGCCCTCGTTGTAACGACGGCCCTCCATAATACGACCGGTAAATTCATCGACAATGAGAATTTCGCCGGAGCGGACTACATAGTCAACATCTCTTGTCATAACGCCGTTGGCTTTGATAGCCTGGTTGATGTGGTGAAGCAATGTCAGATTGTCGCCGTCCATAAGGTTCTCAACGGAGAACTCCGCCTCCGCCGTGGCAACACCCTTTTGAGTCAAAGTGGCCGTCTTTGCCTTTTCGTCAACAAGGTAGTCGGCATCTTCATAAATTGCATCGGTGTCTTCTTTTTCATCAAGCGCTTTAACTACAACCTTGCTGAGTTTTTTGGCAAATTTATCTGCTAATGTATAGAGTTCTGTGGATTCATCGCCCTTACCGGAGATGATAAGAGGTGTTCTCGCCTCGTCGATAAGGATTGAGTCAACCTCATCGACGATTGCATAGGCGTGGCCCCTTTGAACCTTCTGCTCCTTGTACTGTACCATATTGTCACGAAGGTAATCGAAGCCCATTTCGTTGTTTGTTCCGTAGGTGATGTCGGCCTTGTACGCAACGCGTCGCTCGTCGTCCTTCTTTTCATGGACGATAAGTCCGCAGGTGAGTCCGAGCCATGTGTAAACCTTGCCCATCCACTCGGAGTCGCGGCGAGCCAGGTAATCGTTGACCGTTACGATATGTACGCCGTTGCCCGCCAAAGCGTTGAGATAAGCGGGAAGTGTGGCAACAAGGGTTTTACCCTCACCTGTTTTCATCTCGGCAATACGGCCCTGATGAAGAATGATACCTCCGATTACCTGCACGGGGAAATGCTTAAGTCC
>CALYOC010000033.1 GCA_945227095.1 uncultured Clostridia bacterium | reverse complement strand
CTCTTAAGCAACAGGGCCTTGACAAGTGATGGCATTGTTAAAAAAGTTAGTATTTCGGCGGTTAAATCCGCCGAAATATATTATATAAAAGCTTTAAAAGAGGTATATAATGGAAAAAATGTGGGCAGGCCGTTTTGAAAAGCAGCTCGATGATACGGCCAATGATTTCAATTCTTCAATACGGGTTGACAGCAAGATGTTTAAGCAGGATATCTGCGGCTCTGTCGCCCATGCCAATATGCTTGCGGCGAAGGGAATAATTTCTGCACAGGAGAAGGATATGATAGTTGAAGCGCTGTGTGAAATTTCGCAGGATATTGAAAGCGGAAAGCTTCCCATTGATATGCAAAGTGAAGATATACATATGTTTGTTGAGGCACAGCTTACCTCGCGCATAGGAGATTTGGGAAAGAAACTTCACACCGCCCGCAGCAGAATTGACCAGGTGGCATTGGATATCAGGCTTTAGCTTCGTGAGAGAACGAATGAAATCATTTCTCTTACCCGCTCGCTGATAGAGGTTATCACCGACAAGGCGCAGGAGAACGCCGATGTCATAATGCCGGGATATACTCACCTTCAAAGGGCTCAGCCGATAACCTTCGGACATCACCTTATGGCTTATGCGATGATGTTTTTGAGAGATATTGACAGGTTAAAGGACGCACTTCGCCGAATGAATTACAGTCCGCTCGGCTGCTGCGCCCTCGCCGGAACGACATATGACACGGACAGAAATATGACGGCACAGGCGCTCGGATTTGACGGAATAACGCTCAACAGTATTGACGGAGTATCGGACAGGGATTTTTGCCTGGAACTCGCGTGCGCATTTTCGACCGAGATGATGCACCTCTCGCGCTTTTCCGAGGAGATAATTCTCTGGGCTTCTTGGGAATTTAAGTTTGTAGAGCTGGACGACAGCTTTTCCACCGGTTCGAGCATTATGCCGCAGAAGAAAAATCCCGATATGGCGGAGCTCGTCAGAGGTAAAACCGGCAGAGTGTATGGCAATATGCTGACCTTATATACAATGATGAAGGGACTTCCGCTTGCATACAACAAGGATATGCAGGAGGATAAGGAAGCAATATTCGATTCGCTCGAAAGTCTTGAAATGTGCCTTAAAGTATTTGCACCTATGCTTGATACGATGAGTGTGTGCAAGGACAATATGAGAAACGCGGCGGCAAAGGGCTTTATCAACGCAACCGATTTGGCAGATTACCTGGTTAAAAAGGGAATGCCGTTCAGAAGCGCATACAAGCTTGTCGGTGAGATAGTGGGTTACTGCGTTAAGCAGGATAAGGTTCTTGAGGACTTGCCGATTGATGTGTATAAAAACTTCAGCGAGGAATTTTCAGACGACCTGTATGAAGCGATAAATCTTGAGAACTGCGCTCAGCGGCGTACCTCGCAGGGCGGAACCTGTACCGAATCGGTTCTCAAACAGATAATGGCAGTCAAAGAGGAATTGAAAAATGGTTAAGGTCTTTATCGACGGAAATCAGGGCACAACAGGGCTCAGAATATTTGATAGACTCTCGCACAGAGATGATATTGAGCTTTTAACCCTGCCGGAGGAATACAGAAAAGATGTATCGGCGCGTAAGGAAATGATAAACTCTTGCTCTGTTGCGTTCTTGTGCTTGCCGGACGAGGCGGCAAGAGAGGCTGTGGAACTTTCGGAAAATGATGATACCGTAATTATAGATACTTCAACCGCGCATAGGACGGCGCCCGGTTGGGTTTACGGATTTCCGGAGCTGTCTGCGGACTTTGAGCAGAAGATAAAGAGTGCAAAGAGAATAGCAAATCCCGGTTGTCATGCAAGCGGATTTATAGCGCTTGTGTATCCGCTTATAAACTCGGGACTTTTAGACCCTAAAAGCGCCTTGACCTGCTTTTCGCTGACCGGGTACAGCGGCGGTGGTAAAAAGATGATTGCACAGTATGAGGGCGAGAAAACAGATGATTTGCTCTCACCGCGCATTTACGGACTCTCTCAAAATCATAAGCACCTAAGGGAAATGACAACGATTTGTTCATTGGAAACCGAGCCGATTTTTTCACCGATAGTCGCTGATTATTACGCAGGAATGCAGGTATGCGTACCCGTGTTTGCCGATATGCTTTCGGACTCGTTAAGCTTCTCGGCTGAGAGAGCCGTTTAAAATGATATTACGCTCGCCGTACGCAGTGCGGCGGGCTTTTATTTTCATACGGGCGGCTAAAACGCTTGTCAAAATCCGATTTTTAATGTAAAATTGATGTGGAAAAATTTATCGGAGGCTTTTTCGTGTACGAGTATTTTATATTTGATTTAGACGGTACAATTATCAATTCCGAGCAGGGCGTCACAAGATGTACTTCATACGCTCTCAAGTACTTCGGAATTGATGAAAAACCGGAGAATTTACTGCATTTTATCGGTCCACCCCTGCATTATTCATTTAAGAAGTTTTATAATTTCAGCGACGAGCAGGCGGCAACCGCCGTCGCAAAATTCAGAGAGCGGTACAGTGAAAAGGGGATTTTCGAGTGCAGCCTTTATGACGGAATGAAGCAAAGCCTGGAGTATTTGTATAACAACGGCAAAAAGCTCGCCGTAGCTACCTCGAAATATGAGCCGTTCGCAGTTCAAATTCTTAAAAATCTCGGTGTTGATAAGTATTTCGGTACAGTAGTCGGTTCTTCGGACGGAGCGGATTTTGCGCAAAAGAACCTTATCATCGGCGCGGTGATTGCAAAATTGTCAGCCGAAAAGGAAAAGTGCGTTATGGTGGGCGATACACAGTTTGATATAATAGGCGCGAATGAGGCGGGGATAGACAGTATTGCCGTCAGTTACGGCTTCGGAACGGCGCAGGAAATCGAAAGCGGTAATCCGACTCATATTATCGATTCTCCGGAGAAACTGCGCCAATTTGTCCGTTTTGGTAAAATCAACAACTAAAATCCGATTTTTTGCGTTAAATATATGTATTATTAAGCATTGAAAAAAAACACTAAATATTGTATTATATTTATAGATGATTTCAACATTCAGCGGAGGTGCGCGGTGTCCGGATTATTTGTAAATCAAGGGTACACAATTGATTACGATATAGTTGCGTCCAAGGGCGGACGCGCAGGCGTAAGCGGGAGCGCAACCGCTTTTTTATTCAGCACAAATGCACAAAAATAACCTTATTCTGTTTTCGCAGAGTAAGGTTTTTTAAATTTTCGGAGGTAAGTTATGAAAAAGGTTGGAGTAGTTATGGGGAGCGACAGCGACCTTAAGGTTGTAAATAAAGCAATCGATGTCCTCAAGGAGTATTCGGTGCCTTATGAAGTGCATATTTACTCGGCGCACAGGACTCCTCAGCAGGCGAGGGAGTTTTCCTTAAATGTGAGAAAGAACGGCTTCGGTGTGATTATTGCCGCGGCGGGAATGGCGGCGCATTTGGCGGGTGCTTTGGCTGCAAATACAACCCTGCCCGTTATAGGAATTCCTGTTAAATCGGCTAATTTTGACGGTATGGACGCGCTTTTGTCCACAGTTATGATGCCGAGCGGAATCCCTGTTGCGACGGTTGCGGTGGACGGAGCAAAAAATGCGGCTCTGCTCGCGGTTGAAATGCTGGCAATCGAGGACGAGCAGTTGGCTCAAAGGCTGGAGCAGGCGAGAAGCGAAGCGGCACAGGCCGTGCTTGAAAAGGACAAAAAGGCTCAGGAGCTTTAATTTATATAAAATACAGAAAAGGGGTACAAAAATGAAAAAAACAGACTTGATTTACGAGGGAAAAGCGAAAAAGGTATTCAATACGGACGATGAAAACCTCTGTATTGTAGATTATAAAGATGACGCGACGGCGTTCAACGGCAAGAAGAAGGGAACTATTTCCGGCAAGGGCGTTATCAATAATCGCGTTACAAATCACCTGATGAAAATGCTTGCCGAAAAGGGAATACCCACTCAATTCGTCGAGTAGCTTTCCGAGAGGGAGACACTTGTTAAAAAGGTAAAGATTGTTCCCCTTGAGGTAATCGTAAGAAATATTGCCGCAGGCTCTTTTTCCAAGCGATTCGGCGTAGAGGAAGGTGTTGAGTTCAAAAATCCCACACTTGAATTTTGCTACAAGTGCGATGACTTGGACGACCCTATGGTAAACACATATCACGCTCTGGCGCTCGGACTTGCCACACAGGAGGATATCGACACAATCACGGATTTGACTTTTAAAATCAATGATATTCTCAAGGAGTATCTTATGGAGGCAAATATCAAGCTTGTCGATTTTAAACTCGAATTCGGCAAGACTCCCGACGGTCAGATAATTCTCGCTGATGAGATTTCACCGGACACCTGCCGTCTTTGGGACGCTGCAACAAATGAAAAACTCGATAAGGACCGTTTCCGCAGAGATTTGGGCGGTGTCGAGGACGCGTATGTTCAAATCAGAAAGAGACTTTTAGGAGAATAATTTCAGACAGGGGTTATTATGAGCAAAATACATGAAGAATGCGGTGTAATGGGTATATGGTCACCGCGCAATGAAAATGTGGCACGAAAGGTATATTACGGTTTATACGCTTTACAGCACAGAGGGCAGGAGTCCTGCGGAATTGTAGTCAATGACGACGGATTGTTTAATTCCTATCGTGACGCCGGACTTGTAAATGATGTTTTCACCCCCAGGGTGCTCAAAAGCCGCGGTACGGGCACAATGGCAGTCGGACATGTTCGCTACGGCACCACGGGTAATGACGCGAGGGTTAATGCACAGCCGATAGTTGTCAACCATGTCAAGGGCAGAATGGCGCTTGCGCACAACGGAAACCTTACAAACTCCGCGCAGTTAAGAGAGAATCTGGAATTGGAGGGCTCCATTTTCCACACCACTTCGGACACAGAGGTTATTTCGTACATCATCACTAAGCACAGACTTGTGACCGGCTCTATTGAGCAGGCTGTGTCGGCGGCTATGGACACTATCAAGGGCGCGTATTCACTTGTCATTATGAGTCCGTCGAAGCTTATCTGTGCAAGGGACCCGCACGGCTTCAGACCTCTTTGTATAGGAGAACTGCCCGACGGTGGATATGTCTTTGCCTCCGAGAGCTGCGCGATAGACGCCGTAGGCGGTAAACTGCTACGAGATGTCGAGCCGGGTGAAATTGTGGTTGTCGGCAAGGACGGATTGAAGTCGGACAAAACTCATTGCGGCACAGCGAAAAAGAGTATGTGCGTTTTTGAATTTATCTACTTTGCCCGTCCCGACTCGGTGATGGACGGCTGCTCGGTGCACGAAGCCCGTCTGAAGGCGGGAGCGTACCTTGCCAAGCAGTATCCGATTGACGCCGATGTCGTAATCGGCGTTCCCGACAGCGGAATTGACGCGGCGATAGGGTATTCAAAGGAATCGGGAATACCTTATGAAATGGGCTTTATTAAGAACAAATATATAGGCAGGACATTTATTTCACCCGACCAAAAAAGCCGTGATGAAGGTGTCAGGATAAAGCTTAATCCAATCATCTCCGCCGTAAAGGGTAAGAGAGTAATATTGGTTGACGACTCAATAGTCAGGGGAACGACAAGCGGCAAGATTGTCAAATTACTTCGTGATGCAGGAGCTAAGGAAGTTCATATGATGTCGTCTGCTCCGAGGTTTTTAAATCCGTGCTATTACGGAACGGATATTGATTCAAGGGAAAACCTTATCGCGTGTCATCATACCGTTGAGGAGACAGCAGAGATTCTGGGAGCTGACTCGTTGGGATATTTGAGCGTTGAGAATGTCAGAAAAATTGCCGACGCTTCCTGTATGGAATTTTGCACGGCTTGCTTCAGCGGAGATTATCCGACGGAGATTTCCGGATGTATTAAGAAAAATAAATTTGAATATAAAATAAGTGAGAACAAGGGAGAGTAAAAATGAATAAAAGTTTTTCCGAGAGTTATAAAGCGGCAGGGGTTGATATTACAGCAGGTTATACCGCCGTTCAGCTTATGAAGGAGCATATTGCGAAAACCGTTACGAAGGGCGCTTTGTCAGATGTCGGCGGCTTCGGCGGACTTTTTGAGCTCGATATGACCGGTATCACAAAGCCTGTCCTTGTCAGCGGTACGGACGGAGTCGGCACAAAACTTAAACTCGCTTTTCTTATGGATAAACACAACACAGTCGGCATTGATTGCGTTGCGATGTGTGTGAATGATATTATCTGCTGCGGAGCAAAGCCGCTGTTATTTTTGGACTATATCGCCTGCGGCAAGAACTACCCCGAAAAGATTGCTTCGATAGTCGAGGGTATCGCGGAGGGTTGCGTTCAAAGCGGTGCGGCACTCGTTGGCGGTGAAACTGCGGAAATGCCGGGATTTTATCCCGAAAATGAATATGACTTGGCAGGATTCAGCGTAGGTGTTGTCGATAAGTCAAAGATTATTGACAATAAGAAGATGAAGCCCGGCGATGTTGTAATTGCACTCGCTTCGAGCGGCGTACATTCAAACGGCTTCTCCCTTGTCAGAAAGGTGTTTGATATTGAGAACGCCGACCTGAAATCACCGGTAGGAGAGCTCGGCGGGAAAAGTCTCGGAGAAACACTTCTCACCCCGACTAAAATATATGTAAAGCCGGTATTGGCGCTGCTTGAAAAGGTAGATGTCAGAGCGATTTCTCATATAACGGGCGGCGGCTTTTATGAAAATATTCCCCGCAGTATTCCCGAAGGTTTGGGTGTGCGCGGTGAGAGGGATAAGGTAAAGGTGCTTCCGATATTCGACTATATTATGAAAACCGGAGATATTCCGCTTCGGGATATGTTTAACACCTTCAATATGGGTGTCGGTATGCGTATTGTCGTATCTGCCGAGCAAAGGGAAACCGCCCTTGAAATTTTGAGGGAGAACGGCGAGGACGCGTATATCATTGGC
>CALYOC010000032.1 GCA_945227095.1 uncultured Clostridia bacterium | reverse complement strand
ATCAAAGACATCTTGTCGGCATTCTGCGCGCTGCAAACCACATTACCCCTTTTATCAATTACCGCTATGGCGACATCGGTATCACTGCTCTTTTTCGCAACATAGGCGTCAAGGCTGTCAGAGTCGATATTCTTTTCCACTCCGAGCGCCACAGAGCGAATCTGCGCCCTCTTTGTGGCGGTGTAAAAGTCATTTAAAAACACCGTCTGCGACAACCAGAGCAGAGCGAGCAAAACCACGACAAAAGCCAAAAACGAACCGAAGATAATCGCTTTTAGCTTCGGCTTTTTCCCTGCCGTGAAAACATTTTTCACTTTTTTAGCCTTATGAGGTTTCAAATTTATACCCAACTCCTCTTAAAGTTTTGATAAAATCCCTGTATTCTCCCAAATTCTTTCTCAAAAGTTTGATATGCGTATCAAGTGTTCTGTCATCTCCGAAAAAGTCGTATCCCCATACATTGCTCAAAATGTTCTCCCTCGTGAGCGCAATATTTTCATTCTTGATAAAATAAAACAATAAATCATACTCCTTGGGAGTGAGAATCACCTCGGAAGAGTCAACAAAAACGCTCCGAGATGCAAAATCAACTTTAAGTCCCCGCGCGGTGAAAACATCTCTTTGCGCCTGAGGTGCATTTGCGCCGGCACGGGATAAAACGGCGTTCACCCTAAGCATAAGCTCCTTGCCCGAAAAGGGCTTGACTACATAGTCGTCCGCTCCCGACTCGAAGCCGTGTATTTTATCATACTCCTCACCCCTGGCAGAGAGCATAATGACGGGCACATTACTGCTTTTCCGAATTTCTCGACAAGCCGAAAATCCGTCCAGCTCGGGCATCATAATATCCATTATAACCAGGTCGTACCGAGTGACGCGGCACTTCATAACCGCTTCCATACCGTCCGCCGCCTCATCTATTTCATATCCCTCAAAGACAGCGTACTTTTTAACAAGTGTTCTTATTGCCGGCTCATCATCGACAATCAGAAGTTTATACATAAAAATACCTCCGAGAAGCTGATATTTTCTTGATTTATTAAAGTATAACACAAAATACACTTTTTTAATAAAAATATATTAACCGAGCAAAGTGAATTTTTTATGAAATTATATAAAAATAAATATGAAAAATGTATTTAAAAAAATAAACCGAGGTCAATTGATAACCTCGGTTTAATGATGTTTCGATTAAATAAATTAACTTATTTAAGCTCGACTTTAGCGCCGACTTCTTCAAGTTTAGACTTGATTTCCTCAGCCTCTTCCTTGGCAACGCCCTCTTTGATAGCCTTGGGTGCTCCGTCAACAACAGCCTTAGCCTCTGCAAGTCCAAGTCCTGTAATCTCACGAACAACCTTGATAACCTTGATCTTCTGAGCGCCGACCTCTGCGAGAACGACATCAAAGTCAGACTTCTCTTCCTCAGCTGCTGCGCCGCCTGCTGCGGGACCTGCAACTGCAACTGCCGCTGCTGCGGATACGCCAAACTCTTCTTCGATAGCCTTAACGAGCTCGGAAAGCTCAACAACTGTAAGGCCTTTAATTTCTTCAATCATTGCATTGATTTTATCTGCTGCCATCTTAATTAACCTCCATAAAATTAGATAATTTTAAAAATTATTCCGCAGGTGCTTCCTCGGCGGGAGCTTCCTCGGTTGCAGGCGCAGCCGCGTCTGCTGTTTCTTCTGTGGCTTCCTCTACGCCGCCCTTGTCAACGATGGCCTGGACTGCACGCGCAAGTGCTGCGATGGGAGCCTGAAATGCGTTGCAAACAGTAGCAAGTAAGATATCTCTGGGCGGAAGCTTAGCCAAGGAATCAATCATAGCCAAGTCGATTATCTCACCGTTGAGAAAACCGCCTTTTACAGAGAAACTGTCGATTTTGTCCGCATAATTGCTCAATACACGAGCCGCCGCAACTTCGTCCTGTGCAAAGCCTATCGCGGTTGTGCCTGTGAATACATCGCCGAATCCGTCGAAGCCTGCCTCTTTAGCGGCACGAGTGAGAATGCTGTTTTTAACTACTTCGTATTTAACATCTGCTTCACGAAGTTCTTTACGCATCTTGGTATCATCTTCAACAGTGATTCCCTTGTAATCAACAATTACGCCTGAACAAGCACCTTTAAATAACTGTGCTACTTCAGCAACCTGCTGTTTTTTCTGTTCAAGTACTTTTTCGCTTGCCAAAATACTTTCTCCTTTCAAAATATTTACTGTTCTACTCGGAGCGGACAAAGTCCGTGAATAAAGAAAACCTTCCTCAAAGCGAGGAAGGTAACATACATACAATAAGGCTGTTCGCCCGTATGCTCTTTCCTCGGCAGGCAGTTAAACTTTACGCCGCAAGGCACCTGCTGTCTTTGGTAGAACAATGTGTATTTTAACACAGGCCGGAGCCTATGTCAATACTAAAATCAGTCTTCTTTTGCAGCCGCACCGGAGCCAACCTTTGCAGGGTTGCAACGGATTCCGGGGCCCATTGTAGTGGCAACGGAGCAGGACTTGATGTACTGTCCCTTTGCCGCCGCAGGCTTAGCTGCAATAACTGCGTCAAGCAAGGTGTTGAAGTTTTCCAGAAGCTTTTCCGGTCCGAAGCTTGCTTTACCGATAACGCAGTGAATGATGTTTGTCTTGTCGAGTCTGTACTCAATTTTACCCGCTTTAGCCTCTTTAACAGCCTTTGCTACATCAGGGCTTACTGTACCTGCCTTCGGGTTGGGCATAAGTCCGCGGGGTCCGAGGATTTTACCTAAACGGCCTACAAGTCCCATCATATCGGGAGAAGCTACTGCGACATCGAAATCTGTCCAGCCGCCTTGAATCTTTGTTACAAGGTCCTCAGCGCCTACGAAATCCGCGCCCGCTTCCTGTGCAGCCTTTGTCTTGTCATCGCCCTTGCAGAAAACGGCAACTCTGACATTCTTTCCTGTTCCGTTGGGAAGTACAACCGCACCTCTGACCTGCTGGTCAGCGTGACGGGAGTCTACACCAAGTCTGATGTGTACCTCAACGGTTTCGTCGAATTTAGCTGTTGCAGTTTTTACAGCAAGCGCCAATGCTTCCTCGCTGTCATATAACTTTGTTCTGTCAACGAGCTTTGCGCCCTCGACATACTTTTTACCATGTTTCATCTGTTCTTCCTCCATAAAGTGGTATTCGGAGTCATCCTCCCACTTGAGTGAATAAATTATGAATATATTTTTTCAAACCGAAGCAGTTATCAGTCAACTACTTCTATGCCCATGCTCCTGGCTGTTCCCGCAATCATAGACATAGCGGCATCAAGGTCGGCGGCTGTAAGGTCGGGCATTTTTGTCTGCGCAATCTTCTCAACCTGCTCTTTTGTGATTTTTGCCACTTTGTTCTTGTTCGGTTCTCCGGACGCGTGCTCGATTCCGCAAGCCTTCTTGATAAGAACTGCCGCAGGCGGAGTCTTTGTCACAAAGGTAAAGGAGTGGTCGGCATATACGGTAATTACTACCGGAATAATAAGACCTGCATCATTCTTTGTTCTTTCATTAAAGTCCTTAGTGAAAGCCATGATGTTTACACCGTGCTGTCCCAACGCCGGGCCAACGGGTGGTGCAGGAGTCGCTTTACCTGCCGGAATTTGGAGCTTGATTAAGCCTATTACTTTTTGAGCCATTTGTTAGCACCTCCATAAATTGTGGTAGTGGCGGAAGACTTTTAGCCATCCTCCCACCGATTGACTGAGTCAATCATCGAATCTTTGACGAGCAAAGATATTTGTCTTTCAATCTAAATCACTCTGATTTAGCAAGTTCCAGCTGACCTAATTTGAATTCAACCGGTGTCTCTCTGCCGAACATCGAAATTGTAACCTTGACATAATCCTGTTCAACATTGAGCTCTGTGACAACGCCTGAGAATCCTTCCATTGCGCCTGCAATTACATTTACTTCATCGCCTACGCCGTAGTTGACCTCAGTCATAGCCTTTTCAACGCCCATTCGCTCGACATCCGCGTCGGTAAGCGGAACGGGTTTGCTTCCCGGGCCGACGAAGCCCGTACAGCCTCTGGTATTACGAACTACATACCACGACTCATCGGTCATAACCATCTTTACCATAACATAGCCGGGGAACAGCTTTCGCTCAACCTCGCGGGTCTTGTCGTCCTTAATCTCTGTTACGGTCTCGGTGGGAATGCGTACATCCTTGATCAGGTCCTGCATTCCGCGATTTGCAGCGGTTTTCATAATATCAGTAGCAACCTTGTTTTCATAGCCCGAATAGGTATGGGCAACGTACCATTTTGCTGACTGTGCCATTATTTTTACCTCCGATAATCAAACAAACTTCACTGACGCTTTACTGAATTTGCAAAGCTTATTCAGCGGCAGTTGTCTGCGCGCTGCCCTCGCCGGCGGAAGCTGAAGCAGATGTAGTAGTTGTATTACTGTCTGCTGCGCCCTTTACAGCCTTGAGTGCGCTTGACATACCGAAGTCAAAGAAATAAATAATGACGCCTGCCAATGCTACAACAATTAAAACAACAACTGTGTTTTTAAGAACAGTTTTGCCGGTAGGCCATGTAATGCGCTTGATTTCCTTCTTGCAATCCTTAAAAAACTGAGCAATTTTCTTGCCCACGGAAGTTTTCTTCTTCGTTCCCTTGGACTTTTTAGAAGTAGTTTCAAGTACCTCTTTTTTAGCCTTTTTAGCCATTTTGAGACCTCCTTACTTTGTTTCGCGGTGGAGAGTGTGTTTCTTGCAGAATCTGCAATACTTGTTCATCTCCAACCTGTCAGGAGTATTCTTCTTGTTTTTCATTGTGTTGTAGTTGCGCTGCTTACACTCTGTGCAAGCCAATGTAACCTTAACTCTCATTACGGCACCTCCCCGTTTTACGGAAAAAATTTGTGTCGGCAACACCGCTTCGCCGGCGGCAGCCAACTCAGCCTGCCTCAAAAAAACGGGCGCAAAAAAAAGAACCCTTTTTCAGAGGTGACATTAGTTTATCACATTGTCAAAGCTATGTCAATAAAATTTTTGCACAAGAACGCATTATAAATGTATTATATTATTATATATAACATCAAAAAACACAATGTATTGAGCCGTGTACTCTTTTCGGCTCAATACATTGTATTTTAATTGGTAAAATATTTTTCTGTTACTTGCTCTTTTTCCCGAACAGGCGGGCGAAAAATCCCTTTTTCTTGACTTCCTGCGCCGTCCGTTTAACCTTGTCCTCAAAGGGCGAAGTCGTGCAAAATTCAATAATCTGCTCACGATATTTCTCGGCATATTCCTGACCCTTTTTGTATATCTCATCCTTCTTTTCAAGGTCAAAGGTGCCGACAAGTCCTACATTCAGATCAATATTGAAATCTGACTGTCTGACTTGATAAAGCATAAGCTCGTCACGCATTACATTGATGCTTCTGGGCACCGTTTTGAGCGCGGAGGTTGTATAAACTCCGCTCCTGTCCTTCATCATTGAAAGTGACATAACTTTATCCGCACCTGCGGCACGAAGCGGCTCAATGGGAAGGTTCATACGAAGTCCGCCGTCGGCAAGCTGCATATCGCCCATTATTCTCGAAGCGACAACTCCCGGATATGAGCAGGAGCTTCTGACAGCGACGGCAAGTGGGACATCATTGATTATGATTACATCGTCCCTTTTGAGCTTCAAATCCTTAATGTTTGTGAATATTACAAGCTTTGTGCTGACAAGGTCAACGGATGTGAGTATGAGTCCCGGCTTTACATCTTGAATATTGACAACTCCGTATTCCTTAAACAGCTCATACAAAACGCCCTCTATCTTATTGGCGTCCGCAAGTCCGTTTATCTTATTCTTTCCGAGTTTGAAAAAATTGATGTCGGGCTTTGTGAAAACCTTTTCATCAAGCAGTTTATTGGCAATGGCTGTCACCTTGTCAACTATTTCGTCCGCAGGAACTCCGACGGCATAAAGGCTCGCCATAACGGAGCCTATTGACGCACCGGCAATAAAATCCGGTCTGATACCGTTTTCTTCAAGCACCTTGAGCACGGGCATTTGAGCAAAGCCGCGAACTCCGCCGCCGGCGAGTGCCACGCCCAATTTAAAATCTCTCTTTAAACTCATTGTCTTATCTCCCGAATAATATTGGTTTTAAATAAATATTAACACAAGTAAAAAAATAAATCAACAGGACTCTACCGCACCTGCCCGTCTCCGCTGACGACATATTTGTAAGATACTATTTCATTAAGTCCCATAGGTCCGCGGGCGTGGAGTTTTTGGGTGGAAATGCCTATCTCCGCCCCGAGTCCGAACTCGCAGCCGACGGTAAAGCGTGTGGACGCAGTGACAAATACGCACGCGGAGTCAACCAATGTGGTCAATCTGCGAGCCGCCGCGTCATCGCGGGTAATTATAACCTCGCTATGACCGGTGGAATTGCGGTTGATATGCTCTATCGCCTCGTCCGCTCCCGAAACGGTCTTCACGCTGATTTTAAGGTCGAGATACTCCCTTGCAAAGTCCTCCTCGGTCGCCTCCTGTGCGCCGGGGATATACGCCATAGCCTCTTTATCCGCAAAAATTGTCACTCCCCTGTCGGTGAGCTCCTTGGCAAGCGGCGGTAAAAGCCGCGGCAAAATCTCTCTGTCCGCGACAACGCTTTCGAGTGCATTACAGACTCCCGGCCGGGAAGTTTTACCGTTTACAATAATACTCACCGCCATATCAATATCCGCGGTTTTTTCCACATACGCATGGCAGTTTCCCGTACCGGTTTCAATCACGGGGACCGTTGAATTTTCAACGACGCTTTTTATAAGTCCGGCGCCGCCGCGCGGTATAAGCACATCTATTATCCCTTTAGCCCTCATCATATCCTGTGCAAATTCGCGTGAAGTATCCAAGGTGAGCTGTATCATATTTTAATCATAACCAGCGTCCTTCAAAGCAGCTCGCATAGCCGAAACTATCTCCCTGTTAGAACCTAG
>CALYOC010000031.1 GCA_945227095.1 uncultured Clostridia bacterium | reverse complement strand
TTTTAGCAACCGATATATCGGGCGACAGCGTGAGCACTTCGTTTACGGTGAGTTTTAAAGAGGGCAGGCAGAAGATAACCTTGCCGACAGTTGGAAATCACAATGTGTTAAATGCGCTTGCGGCATTTGCGGCGGCGTATTTGAACGGTGTGTCACCCGAAAGTATAGCCGAGGCGCTTTCAGGGTATGTTCCGTCGGGTATGCGGCAAAAGGTTGTGGACTGCGGCAGTTTTAAGGTGATTGAGGACTGCTATAATGCTTCGCCCGACTCAATGAGAGCGTCCTTGTCAACATTGGCGAATATACCGGGTGGCAAAAAGGTTGCAGTTTTGGGAGATATGCTTGAACTCGGCAAATTCAGCGAACAGCTGCACAGAGAGGTCGGCGAATTTGCGGCGAAGTGCGGGATAGACGAATTACTTTGTTTTGGGAAGGAAGCCGCTTATATAGCGCTTGCGGCGAGAGAGGCTTCCGTGAAAGAGGTTCGTTCCTTTTCCGATAGGGAAGAATTTATAAATGAAGTGTGCGGCAGGGCGCGCGATTCGGCGGTATTGCTTTTTAAAGCGAGCCACGGTATGCACTTTGAAGAAATAATAAGTGAATTATATGAGAGGAATGGTATAAAATGAGTATTTGGGTTGCGATAATAATTGCAGCGGTTGTAGGCTTCGGAATATCCGCTTTATTGGGACTTGTAGTTATTCCGTGGCTTCACAAGCTGAAATACGGACAGACGATTCTTGACATCGGACCGGCTTGGCACAAATCTAAGCAGGGAACTCCCACAATGGGCGGTATACTATTTATTGCAGGCACTGTAATTTCAGTTGTGTTGACGGCGCTTATCTATCATTTAAGCGGCGGCAATTTGAAGGAATCAGGCGACCTTTTGGGCTCTGATACCGTTCTTATTTGGGCGGGTGTATTTCTCGCTCTCGGTCAGGCGGTGGTAGGCTTTGCCGATGACTATATCAAGGTTGTCAAGAAGCGCAATCTCGGACTTACGGCTATTCAGAAAACACTCGGACAGATAATTGTCGGATTCGGCTACCTGCTGAGCTTGTATTTAAGTCACAACACATGGACATACATACCTTTTGTAGGAAAGTGGGATATGGCGGAGTCGTTTTACGGCATATTTTTCTGGATTATAGGTATAATTATTGTCTATGGCTTTTCAAACGCCGTCAATCTGACGGACGGAATAGACGGGCTTTGCGGCAGCGTTACAATGGTGACGGCGGTTTCCCTGCTTGTAATGGCTATGCTTGAAAGATTTGCAGGTATGAGCATTTATGCCGCGGCGCTTGCCGGAGCTTGTGCCGGCTATCTCATTTGGAATCATTATCCGGCGAAGGTATTTATGGGCGACACCGGCTCTCTGTTTTTGGGCGGAGCGGTAATAGCCCTGGCGTTTGGAATTCATTGTCCGTTTATCCTGTTTATAATCGGTTTGGTTTACATCTGCGAAACAGGCTCTGTAATGATTCAGGTGTCCTACTACAAACTCACTAAAAAGCCCGATGAAAACGGAAATCTAGTCGGAAAAAGAATATTTAAAATGACTCCCATTCACCATCATTTTGAAATGAGCGGCTGGAAGGAGAATAAAATTGTTGCCGTGTTCAGCACAGTTGCGGTTATTGCGGGTGCGGCAGGCGTATTATTGATGTATTTTGGTTGCTACAATTTCTTTGCGGCGGCTTGATATAAAGGTAGGTTTTATTTTTGGGAAAAGGTGTTTCCAAAAAAGTGAATAGGAAAAGAAGCTCTGTGCCGAGCGGTAACTCTCTTTCAAGGCAGAGCAAATCGTCATTTTTCACAACGGGCGGTATAGACATTCCGTTTTTTGTGCTTGTCATACTTCTTTTGACAATCGGACTTGTAATGATGTTTTCTGCAAGCTATGCCTATGCTTATTACAACACAAAAACTCACGACAGTCTTTACTACATCAAACGGCAGGCGTTTTTCGCCGTGCTTGGCGTTGCGGCTATGATGTTTGTGTCAAAGGTGAATTATAATAAGATTCGCAAATTCACCTTTATTGTCGCATCAGCGGCGTTGGTTTGCTTGCTTGTGGTGTTTGTCTTTCCGAAGGTCAATGGGACTCACCGTTGGATAAATCTCGGCTTTACTACATTTCAGCCTTCGGAGATTGCCAAGTTTGCGCTGATATTGCTGCTGGCTCACCTAATGGCGAAAAGCCCGCAGAAAATGACGAGCGCGAAATATGTGGTTTTGCTCGCGGCGGTCATTCTGTTTGTAACGCTTTTAGTCGCGGCTGAAAATCATATATCGGGAGCTGTTCTGATAATACTCATAGGTTTCAGTATGCTGTTTATCGGCGGGCTCGGCGGCAAGCATACATGGGCGGTAATTCTCACCGTCATAGGACTTGCTGCCATACTCGTCATACTGCTTGTGATAGCTTATACAATGGATGTTTCGTTCGTTAAGGACAGGATTGTGGCGTGGCTTGATAAATCATACGAGCCCAACGACGGCAGATGGCAGATAAACCAGTCGTTGTACGCAATCGGCTCCGGCGGATTTTTAGGCTCCGGCTTAGGGCAGTCTATGCAGAAGTATCTGTATGTTTCCGAGCCGCAGAACGACTTTGTGTTTGCCATTGTGTGTGAGGAACTGGGATTTGTCGGCGCGGCGGTCATAATGGTACTGTTCGCACTTTTGGTTTACAGAGGTTGCGTAATAGCTATGAAGGCGCAAAACAGGTTCGGTGCATATATTACAATGGGCATTTGTTTTCAGATAGGAATACAGACCGTTCTAAACATTGCCGTGGTAACGGACACTATACCGAATACCGGAATCAGCCTGCCGTTTTTCAGCTACGGCGGAACATCTTTAATGATGCTTTTGGCGGAGATGGGTATAGTGTTATCCGTATCGAGAACTGCCGATATTGATAAAAATTAGTTTAGGGTGAGGAATGTTATGAAGATTTTAATTGCCACCGGAGGAACGGCGGGACATATAAACCCTGCACTTGCAGTTGCAGGATATATAAGGGAAAAATATCCCGAAACACAGTTTTTGTTTGTAGGTACGAAGGAGAAAATGGAGTCCAGGCTCGTTCCGCAGGCGGGATTTGATTTTGCAACCGTTGAAATCAGCGGCTTTAGACGCAGTATGTCGCCCGCCGCAATTAAACATAATGTAAAAACGGTTTACCGTATGTTTAAATCGAGCTTTGACGCGAAGAAGATAATTAAGGATTTCAACCCCGATGTAGCCGTCGGCTTCGGCGGATATGTCAGCGGACCGGTAATTCGTACAGCGCTTAAAATGGGAGTAAAAACCGCTATTCACGAACAAAATGCCTATCCCGGCGTCACAAATAAAGCACTGGCGAAAGAGGTTGACGCGGTGATGCTCACCGTCTCCGACGCGCAAAAGCATTTGAATGTGAAAAACAGGTGCGAGGTCACGGGATTGCCTGTGAGAATGGAGATTTTAAAGGCTGATTCCGAAATATCGCGTAAGGAGCTCGGCTTTGACAATCGACCGCTTATATTGTCAATGGGCGGAAGTCTCGGGGCACAGGCTATAAATGAGGCGGTTTCGGGGCTTATCGAGCGTTACTGCAAAGAGGGTAAATATAACCATATACACGCCGTATGCCAATCCGGAAAATGGGTTTATGATAGGCTCAAAGCAAGCGGAGTCGATTTGGCGGCACAGAAAAATATTGTTGTCAGAGATTATATTGACGATATGGACAGATGTCTTGCCGCGGCGGATATAGTTATCGGCAGAGCGGGAGCGAGCACATTGAGTGAAATACAGGCGGCAGGAAAGGCTTCAATTTTGATTCCGTCGCCTTATGTAGCGGAAAATCATCAGTACCATAACGCCATGGCGCTTGTAAACAGAGGTGCGGCGCTGATTATTGAGGAAAAAGACTTGACCGCGCAGAAGCTGATTGAAACAGTTGACGCCTTGGCAGAGGATAAGGAAAAACTGAAATCCATAAGAGAAAATGCGAAGAAAATGGCAATTACCGACGCCAATGAGAAGATTGCCGATATCATAATGACTCTCGGTGCGCAATCCGAATAAAATATATTTTTAACCGCCCAAGCTCTACATACATAGTATGTGAAGACAGAGGGTGATTTTATGGAGTATATCGAAATTTGCGGCGGTAAAAAGTTGAGCGGCTCGGTTGCGTTGCACGGGGCAAAAAACAGCGCGCTTCCAATTTTAGCGGCTTGTGTTCTCGCCGGGGAAAAATGTGTTCTTGAGAATTGCCCTAATCTCACGGATGTGACAGCGTCGCTGAAGATATTGGAGTATTTGGGCTGCCGAACTCACAGGGAGGATGATGTCGTCGAGGTTGACGCTTCTTCGATTTCACCGAGGGATATCCCCGATGAGCTTATGCACGAAATGCGCTCATCAATAGTCTTTTTAGGGCCAATGCTCGCCCGGTTTAAGAAGGTATGTGTGGCTATGCCGGGCGGTTGTGAAATAGGACTCAGACCTATTGATTTGCATTTGAGCGCGCTTAAAAAAATGGGTGCCGATATAAGCAGCGAGGGCGGAAGGCTTATCTGCACCGCTCAAAGCGGGCTTCATTCGGCAAGGATTACTCTCGATTTTCCGAGTGTCGGAGCAACGGAGAACATCATGCTTGCAGCCGTTACAGCGAGCGGCAAATCTACTGTTGTCAATGCGGCACGGGAACCTGAAATAAAGGACCTTGCGGACTTTCTGAACAGTATGGGAGCCGATGTCAGAGGCGCGGGTGAAAGCGTAATTGAAATATACGGCGTAGAGCGTCTCGGAGGCGCACACCACAGGATAATTCCCGACAGAATTGCCGCGGCGACATATATGGCTTGTGCGGCGGTCACAGGGTCAAATATAACGCTTGAGCGAGTGAATTGTGCCGACCTTGACCCGATTATACCTGTTTTTGAAAAAATGGGCTGTGATATCGGCTGCGGAGATGATTGCCTTCATTTTGCGGCTCCGAAACTGTTGATTTCTCCCGGAGAGATAAGGACAATGCCTTATCCGGGTTTCCCGACGGACGCACAGGCAGTTGTAATGGCGGCGTGCTGTGTTTGCTACGGCACAACCGTTTTTACGGAGAATATATTTGAAAGCCGTTACAAGCATGTCGGAGAGCTTATACGAATGGGAGCGAAGATAAAGACGGAAAACAGGGTGGCGGTAGTCAGCGGAGTCAGCAATTTGTATGGCGCAGATGTCGTTTCCCGTGATTTGAGAGGCGGAGCCTGTCTTATTACCGCAGGATTAAAGGCAAAAGGTATAACAAGAGTTACAGGACTTCATCATATAGACAGAGGATATGAAAATATAGAGGAAAATCTGGCGTCCTTAGGCGCACAGATAAAGCGGGTAAGAAATGAGTAGTGCGAGAAAGAAAGTAAGTAAAAAAACATCTCGGTCGGCTGAAAAAACCGTTCGCGCAAAGACTTACACAGGTAAGTCCTCGGGCGGACGGGGTGCTTAGTACCGCTCAAGAGGAAAATCCGTTTCAGGGGCAGGAGCGGTAAATGTCAATGCGGCGGCTCGTCAGGCGAGAATTGCCAACGCCAATCCGGAGGAGTATAAAAAACTTATCGACAGCAGAAGCAAAAAGGGGAAAAGGCACTCCTCGTCAAAGCCGCAGAATCGGAACACTCAATACAGGGTCACGGACGAGGAACTTCGCAACAAGCAGCGCAGAAGGCATGAAAAGAGAAGAAGGCGTAAGAGAATATCACTCATTTTATTTCTGACGGTTTTGACAGTAACGGCACTTTTAATCAGTTCGTTTATCTTTTTAAAGGTCAATAAGATTGAGGTTGCGGGGAATTCGAGATATACCGCGACTGAAATTGTTAAAATATCGGGTATAAAATCCGGGGATAGCCTTTTTGGCTTCGGTGCTTCAGGCGCAACGCGTGATATAACGGAAAAGCTTCCGTATATTCTCTCGGTAAAGTATAAGCATAAGCTTTCGGGCACGCTTGTTATCGAGGTAAACGAAACAAATGCCGCCTTTGCATTTTTAAAGGATAATAAGGCGAAGTCGAAAAGGTATGTCTTGACCTCGCAGGACGGAAAAATTCTCGAAATATCCTCGAAAATTCCAAAGGGTGCGGTAAATGTTTCGGGCGCTGAATTTAAGGACGGCTCGGTGGGTGAGAGAATCATTTTTGAAAATGAAAAGCTGATGGACAACCTCTCGTCAATATTTACCTGTGCAAAAAAGAATAATTTGAAAAATATAACTCAAATTACTATCGCCGGCTCGTCATACAGCGCCGTCTATGACGGAAGGTACAGGATAGTACTCGGCGCGTTGAGCGATTTGGATTACAAATTTGCGTTGACATATCAGACGATTAAGAGCTTGGAGAAGGAGAACTCCTCGCAATCCGGAAAAATTGATGTCAGCGACGCGAAGAACAGTAAAAGCGCATTCTTTACAGAAGAGTAACAAGTTTTAGGTTGAAAATTTTTTTGTTGAAATATTTATCTTTATATGATAATATAAAATAAAGTATAATTCCGCAAATTATAGTTTTGTGTGATTGGAGGAAGTTTTAAATGGCTTTTGAACTTGATAACGAATACGAAGCAAGTGAACAGATAAAAGTAATCGGTGTCGGCGGCGGCGGCGGAAATGCCGTTAACCGTATGATTAGAAGCAATCTCTGCGGAGTAGAGTTTATTTCTATTAACACCGACCGCACCGCTTTGTCGCATTCACAGGCTACACATAAATTCCAAATCGGCGATAAGGTTTCCCGAGGAAACGGCGCCGGTGCGACGCCGGAAATCGGTCAGCGCGCTGCCGAGGAGAGCAGAACTCAAATTGAAGAGGCTCTCAAAGGCACAGATATGCTCTTCATCACTGCCGGAATGGGCGGCGGAACAGGAACAGGAGCGGCTCCCGTAGTTGCTTCAATCGCCCAGGATCTGGGAATTCTCACCGTTGCCATTGTCACCAAGCCTTTTGGCTTTGAGGGCAAGCGCCGTATGGACCAGGCT